>JACQAP010000015.1 GCA_016194905.1 Betaproteobacteria bacterium | reverse complement strand
ATCGGCAATGAACTGCGTCTTCTGGTCCATAGGGGTCGTTTCGCTCCAAGGCATGGGCACCTCCCTTCGGTGCCCGCAGTATGGATAAACTGTTACCTATGTCCCCGGACTATTCTGTTACCGATGTGTCTGGACCGTACCGAGTTGCTGCCCAACAAGGCGCTCCAGCGGAACGGCCATGAAAAGCCATTGCCGTCCGCTGAGCTTTGGCGTTGGGCACCAGAGAGAAACCTATGCGCAAAGTAGCGTCCTACGAATCCTTGGAGAAGTTTGGCCGCATTCGTTTGTCGCGTCACTTCTTCGTGCGAGATTTTCTATACAGCGAAATCTCAAACTTCTATGGCATTCCCAATCTGCCTGATGATCCGGCCACAGCGATCGAGGTTGGAGAGCATTTATGCGAAGAATTGCTGGAGCCCCTTAATGCGACCTTCGGTCGAATCGCGGTTAGGTCCGCGTTCCGCTCATGCGCCGTCAATGCGCTTGGGAACGAAAAAGGACGCAACTGCGCAAAGAACGAAGATAACTACGCCGGTCACATCTGGGACAAACCAGACAAAGACAAAATGATTGGAGCAACGGCTTGCGTTGTCGTTCCGTGGTTCATGGACAAGTATGCTGCGGGCGCTGATTGGCGCTCCCTGGCCTACTGGATTCATGACCATCTTCCATACAGTGAGCTCGAATTCTTCGATGGCGAAGGCATGTGCTCATTCAATATCAGTTGGCACCAGAAGCCTAAGAAAAACATCACAAGTTGGCTCAAGCCTCGCGTCTTGCTCAAAGGTGGGCATGGCACCGAGCGTTTTTCAGATTGGTATGCCGGCTTCCCGTCGTTTCAACCCGCTGGTGCCCAACAAGTGGTTCCAGCGGACGGTCCTCGCGCTGCGCGCTCGGCCCGCCGCTGAACCACGGCGTAATAACGCATCGAATTGGGTCCCACGCGCATGAACTGAACTCTTTCTCGATCAAGTTTGAGTCAGACCACTGGTACTCCACGCCTATTATTCGTCCCGCCCAAACGCAGAATAAAGGAGAAGCCGGATGACGCTATGCCCCATCGCAATAGTAGTTGGCTGCAAGAAATGCCCTGCGTTTACAGCCTGCCCGCTGAAAAGCGTCATCGGTGACTACAAGAAACCCGATGAGACGCAAACGACGCAGCACGGCGAGAAAGCACAGACCGGCGCAAAACGAAATGAGTAGCCGAAGACGACGAATAGAATTGGAAGTGCACCCACCCACCTCACCCTAGCCCTCTCCCCCAGAGGGCGGAGAGGGAACTGGAAGGTCAAGACCGCAGTAGGCCCGCGCAGCGCCCCCTCTCCGCCTTCGGGGGACAAGGGAACACTTGAAGCGGAGCAGAGGGCGGGGGGTGAGGCGCTATACCACCCTGAAGTTCTTGAACTGCCACGGGTCGCTACCATCGACGTCCTCGGGATAGAGAACGCCGCGCTCTTCGAGCGGCGTCCAATCCGTATAAACGCCCACGACCCTGCCTAGATACGGTTTGCAGATCTCGAGCATAGTTTTGTACGGCAGTTCGTCAGGCTCGACGATGCCCGCCTCCGGATTCCTGATTGCCCAGATGACAGCCGAAACATAGCCGATATTGACCTGCAGGCTGGTTGCATTGTTGTAGGGGCAAAGCCGGCGCGCCTCCTCGATGGTGAGCTGCGAGCCGTACCAGTAGGCGCCCTTCTTGTGTCCCATCAACAGCACGCCGAGTTCGTCCATGCCTTCCGAGATTTCGTCGCGCAGCAACCGGTAGCGCGGCGGAAACTTGTAGTTGTTGCCGATATATTCGTGCATCGACAGCACGGCGTCGTCGCAGGGGTGGTAGGAGTAATGGCAGGTAGGCCGATACACCGCCTTGCCCTTTTTCTGCACCGTGAAGTAATCGGGAATCGAGGTTGCCTCGCCATGCGAAATCAGGAAACCCAGCATCGGGCCTTCCAGCGGCGTCCAGGTACGGACCCGCGTCGATGCCCCGGTGCGCTCCAGGTAGATCGCTGCTCCGCAACCGAAATCGAAAGTACGCCCGTCGGCCGGCCAGTTTTTTTCATGCGTGCCCCAGCCCAGTTCCGCCGGCTGCAGCGACTCGCCGGCAAAAGCTTCGCTCGACCAGGTGTTGACGAACTCGTCGCGCGCTTTGCGGCGCGGACTCAACTGGCTGTCGCGCTCCGCGATATGGATGACCTTGATGTCGAGGCGCTGCGCGAGTTCCGCCCATTCCTTACGGGTTTTCGGCTCGGCCTTTCTCACCCCCGTATCCTTGGCGACGTTGAGCAGCGCCTGTTTGGTGAGATGCGAGACCAGCCCGGGGTTGGCGCCGTGCATCAGCACGCAAACCGGACCTTTGGGATACTTGCTGCGCATTTCCAGCGCGGCTTCACGATAGGCGTAGTTGGTGCGCCGTGCGGCGGGAACATCCGTGTTGTTGTGGCCGCCGGGCCACGGTTCGATGCAGGCGTCGATGTAGAGGATGTCGCGCTTCTGGCAGTACTCGATGGTGTCCAGGCTGTTTACATCGTAGGACGCGTTGACCAGGAAGTCGCCTTCGCCGAGGTATTTGTCGTACTGCGCGACGTAGGTATCGCTCTTGATCGGCTCGACAATGAATTTGACGCCAAGCGTTCCCGCGATTTCGCGGCCGAATGCATTCGCGGTGATGATGGTGATCTGCTCGGGCTTGATGTCGATATGACGCAGGATCAGGGGCAACGAACCCTGGCCCACCGACCCGAAACCCACGATGAGCATTCGCCCCTTGAAGGACGCGTATTTTTTATGGCCGGCCACTTTTTCTCTTGCTCCTAGTCAGATCGCGCAGCGGTTACCGCGCGAGGGGCACGTTATAGACGATGTTGACGGCAATCTCAACCCCGCACCCTTTCCCCCTCTCCCTGACCCTCTCCCGCAAGGGGAGAGGGGACCTGAGAAGCAACAGCACTTCAAGCACGTTCTTCGCTCAAACCGTTTTGTCGGGAGATCTAGAACAAAAACGAGTGACATTGTCGTCACCCGCCATTGCGTTCCAAATATTCCCTCTCCCCCTCCGCGGGACAAGGGAACACTTGAAGCGGAGCAGAGGGCTAGGGAGAGGGGGATGGGTTGGTGTGCCTCTTCAACGCCCAGCCGACGTGATTGCGGACCATGACGGATGGATGGTCGCGCCTTGCGCCGAGCGCCGCGATGACGCTCTCGGAAGTCGGAGAATTGCCGAGACCGACCGCAATGTTGCGCAGCCAGCGCTCGTAGCCGATCCGGCGGATCGGGCTGCCCTCCAGCCGGGTGTCGAACTCCCGCTCGCTCCACCCGAACAGTTCGACCAGACCGGCGGCGTCTAACCCGTTGCGCACATCGAAGTCGGGCACTTCGGCCTTTCCCGCGAAACGATTCCATGGGCAGACCAGTTGACAGTCGTCGCAACCGTAGATGCGATTGCCCATCAGGGGCCGCAGTTCCTCGGGAATGTCGCCCTTGTGTTCGATGGTCAGGTAAGAAATGCAGCGGCGCGCATCGAGCTGGTAAGGCGCGACGATCGCCTGCGTCGGGCAGATGTCGATGCAACGGCTGCAGGTGCCGCAATGGTCGGATTGCGGCGAGTCCACCGGCAACGGCAGGTCCGTATAGATTTCGCCGAGGAAGAACCAGGAGCCGGCCTCGCGATTCAGCACCAGCGTGTGTTTGCCGCGCCAACCCAGTCCGGACTTGGTCGCAAGTTCCACTTCCATGACCGGCGCGCTGTCGGTGAACACCCGATAGCGGAACCGCCTCGCCGCAACCGGATTCTGAAATTGATGCGCTGGCAACGGCGAGGCGCCAGCGCGCTGCCCGCGCGAGCGTGACTCGTTAGCGGTACGCCCGTTTGCGGGAACACGAGCAAGACTCGGCACATGAGTACCCTCCACGCCCACCCATGACTCGACTCCGCCCCAAGCTGCGCCCGCCGGAGAGCCGAGTCCGGCCGACTCCGTCGGTAACGTGTCCGCGCGCTTAACCTCTTCCTCGATGCGGTCGCACAGTTTCTGCAGCCGTCCGCGCAACACCTTGTGATAGTCACGGCCAACCGCGTAGCGCGCCACGTACGCGCGGCTGCCATCGCTCAGAACGTCCCAACTGTCGGCCGCCTCGACCGGGAAATAATTCATCCTCACGGTGATGACCCGCAGCGTACCCGGCACCAACTCCGCCGGTCGCGTGCGCCGCGTACCGTGCGCGGACAGATAGTCCATGTCGCCCTGCCAGCCGCGCGACAGCCATTCCATCAGACGCGTTTCGGCCTCGCCGAGATCGCAATCGGCGATGCCCATCTGCTGAAAGCCGAGCTCGGCCGCCCAATGCCGGATCCGGCCGACCAACTCTTCGGTGGCCGCCTCAGCGAGCGGCTCGTTCAGGTTGCGCGGCCTCATCGGCGGAAGCGGACATCAGGAAATCGAGTTTTCGCGTCTCACCGTGCTTCATCACAAAGAAGCGCTCCGGCGCCACGCCGGCCTTTGCCAGTGCGTCGGCGAGCTTGCGCGGGGGTTCGTCGAGCAACTCGTCGGTCAGGCGAAAGGTGCCCCAGTGCATCGCCACGGCGTAGCGCGCATGGAGGTCTTGCCGGGCGCGCACGGCTTCTTCCGGATTGGCGTGCATCACGCGCATGAACCAGCGCGGTTCATAGGCGCCGATCGGCAGCGCCGCAAGGTCGATGGTGCCGAAGCGTTTGCCGATATCGGCGAGGTCCGGCGAGTAACCGAAGTCGCCGCCGAAGAAGAAACGCAGGCGCGGATGTTCGACGACCCAGGACCCCCACAGCGTTTTGTCGCGATCCCACGGCGTGCGCGAGCTCCAGTGCTGCACGGGGGCCAGCGTGAGCTTGAGCCCCGTGTGATTCGCACTCTCCCACCAATCGAGCTCGGAAACGTTGTCGATGCCCTGGACCGTGAACCAGTCCTTCAGCCCCAGCGGCACGAAGAACATCGGCGGACCGCCCTTCTGCCGGTTCAGACGTTTAACCGTCTCCCGGTCGAGGTGGTCGTAGTGGTTGTGGGAAATCACCACCACGTCGGCGTGCGGCAGCGTGTCGAAATCGAACGCGGGCGCAACGTGACGCTTCGGTCCGGCAAAGGATAGCGGCGACGCGCGTGGCGTGAGATGCGGATCGGTCAGCACGTTGACACCGCCGATCTGCAGCAGAAACGAGGCGTGCCCGATCCAGGTGAGCGTGGGGTCACCGCGATTGGCGGCGAGGAAAGCGGCATCCGGCTTCAACAGCGGAAAGCCGTAGCCTTCCTTCGGGTCGTCCGGAACCCCCCTGGTCCAGCGTTCCCACTGCCACTTCCAGAAGCTCTGCCGCGGAGGCTGCGGATAGTTGTTGCGAAATCCGTCCTCGGTGTGATGCGATTTTGCCGGATTATAATGAGAGTTGCTGCGACAGGTGGAGAGGAGCAGCACACAGGCGGTACACAGAATCATGATCGATCTGATCTTCATCGTCTGGACGGGGAATTCGGGCAGTGTAGCGGTCCGCCGAATGCGATGCAAAGAACCCGCGCCGACGCAAAGAGCGCGTTCAACGAAAACAGGGAGCGAGGAAATGGCGGCAAGCAAGAAGCAGACGGCAGGCGTGATCGGACTGGGCTCGATGGGTCTGAGCGTGGCACGCACGCTGCTGAAGAAAGGTTTCGAAGTGCACGCCTACGACGTCCGGCCCGAAGTGTCGAAAGCGTTCGCGAAAGAAGGTGGCGTCGCGGCGAAAAGCCCGGCGGAGGTCGGCCGCAATGTTCCGGTCGTCGTCATCCTGGTCGTCAATGCCGATCAGACCAGCGAGGTCCTGTTCGGCAGGGATGGGGCCGCTTCCACGCTGGCCAAGGGCTCCGTAGTCATCGCGAGCAGTACGGTCGCGCCTGAATTTGCCATCGATCTGGGTAAACGTCTCGACGCAAAAGGCCTCCTGCTGATCGACGCCCCGGTTTCCGGCGGCGCCACCCGCGCCGCCAAGGGTGAGTTGTCCATCATGGGCTCCGGCTCCCAAGCTGCCTTCAAGAAAGCCGACGCGGTACTGAAAGCCATCGCGGCCAAGGTGTACGAACTGGGCGACGAGGCCGGCACCGGTTCGAAGGTGAAAATGATCAACCAACTCCTCGCCGGCGTGCACATAGCCGCCGCCGCGGAAGCAATCGCGCTCGCCATTCGCGTCGGCGCCGATCCGAAGGTCGTTTACGAAGTGATTTCCAACAGCGCCGGCTCTTCCTGGATGTTCCAGAACCGCGTACCGCACATTCTCGACGGCGACTACACGCCGCTGTCCGCGGTGAATATTTTCGTCAAGGACCTCGGCATAGTGCTCGACTCGGCGAAAAAGATGACCTTCCCGCTGCCACTCACCGCCGCTGCGCATCAGCAGTTTCTCGGCGCCGCCGGCGCCGGCCTGGGCTATGAGGACGACATCGCCGTGGTGAAGGTGTATCAGGCGATGTCCGGCATCAAGCTGCCGGGAAAGAAGAAGCAGTGACTGGTGACTGGTAAAAAGCAGGGCCAAGGACGACTTTCGGTTTTACCAATCACCAATTACCAGTCACTAATCACCGCATCTTTCAGATGCGATCGTTCTCCAGCTTCTCTTCCAGAGAATGCAGCGCCTCGGCCGCTTCCGGCAGGTTCGGATTGAGGTCGAGCGCGCGGCGGAAGTAGTCCGCGGCCTTTCGATAGTTGCTGCGCGTCATCCAGATCTCGCCGCAGCTTTCCAGCGTTCCGAACTGATAGGGATTCAGGGCGATCGTGCGATCATAGTCGGCCAGCGCGCGGTCTTCATCGCCAAGAGCCGCGTAGGCATTGCCGCGGCGATTCCAGGCTTCGGCGAAATCCGGTTTCAGTTCGATGACCTGGTTGAGCTTTTCGATGGCGGCCTTCGGGTCGTCCTGCGCGATCAATAGCATGCCGGTCTGGAACAGTGGGTCCGCCACCGAATCATCGGTGCGCATCCAGATTCCCCAGACGGACTGCTCCGCCATGCCGCGAATCAATTCCTCTTCGTCCCACAATGCCGCCAGTAACACCGGGACATCATCCATGGTTCCGATTTCCGCCAGACGTCCATAGGCAAGGCGGCGCTTGTCGAGCTGGGTGCTGCGCGTCTGTTCGAGCGCCTGCTCGCGGTTGATGGGTGTCCAGTCGACGGCCGCGGCCGGAGAGGAAACGCACGCGAGTCCGAGCAATACCCGAACGACGAGCGCGACGAGCTTGTTATTTTGCATTTGCGGTCCCCGCCGACCATCTTTTTTCCAGCCTCGACAACTTGGCCTGCATGGCCTCACCCAGGAACATCTGCGGATTGGAAGGCTCCAGCCCCTCCTTCCGTTCGCGCAGGCTGATGGACTCTCTTGCCATGGTAAAGGCATTTTCGAAGGAGTAGGTCTTGCGCAAGGCTTCGTCGAAATACGCCTTCGAAAAGTAGGTGAAGTCGAACGCATCGCCGCAGCCGAAAGACGTATGCTTGTCGTCCGAAGCCGTGATCACCATGGTGTGGGCATCCTTCAGCGCGTCGATGAATCCGCCGGAATAGCATGCCGATACGACTACGATGCGCCACTTGATTCCGGCGGCGTCCAGCGCCGAGCGCACATCGGCGGGACGAATTGCCGCCAGCGCCAACGGATAGAACTCGACGCTGAGTTCATGGGTCTCCGAACCGTGGGAAGTCAGGTGAAGCAGGACCACGTCCTCGTCCGGATTGATCCGCTCCCCCACTGCCCGCAGCGCCTCGCGCAGGCTGGTCAAGGTGGCGATCGGGAATTTATCGATCAGGGTGGGATGGCTGATGAGGCTGATGGCGCGCCCACCGACGTCGAACCGCTCTTCCAGCAGTTTCCCGATTGCCAGGGTTTCTTTCATGAACACGTCCTGCGAGGCGTAGGGTGCGAAGCCGACGAAGTAGAGATCTTCGACGCCCGCGCGCTCGGGTTTTATGTCCTTTATGGCCGCCCTCAGGAGTTCGTGCTGCGCATAGAGCGCGCTTTCGCTGAAAGCGCGCTGACGCAGGCCGGGCTCTGTATACTCGGCCGAATCGAACGCTGCCTCCCACAACGGCTCCGAGGGCAGGAAGTAAACCGGCACCAGCACGATTATCGCAACGATCGCGGCGGGCAAATTCGTCCTGTCCGGCGCAGAAGCAGAAACGGTCAGTCGTCTAATCGCCAGCAATGTCGCCAATGCCCACCAGGCAAAAATGAGCTCATCAAGTCCGAACCAGCCGAACGCAGTCGGCGGTTTGACCCCGCGATGGTCCGCGGCGTACGCGATCACGCTCGACGCAATAGAGAGCGGAATGCCGATGGAACCCACCGCGATCGGGATGAGCAGCGCATACCGGTCGTCCTTCATCACCTGCCAGCTCAGGTATCCGGAAAGGAGGGTCAATGGCACCCAGAACAACACCGACGGTAACGCGTGCAGATCGAGAAACCCGTCAAGCCCCGCGAGGGCAAAGGAGCACGCGAAATTCACGGCGAGGCCGGTCGCCGCTATCGCGATGAAGTGGTTGGCGCTGACATGAAATGGGAAGGAAGCGGGGCGGCGGAAAAAAGCCAGGCGCAGGCCGGTGGTCAGGTTCTCCAGCCATTCCCTCCATGCGTCGGCATCCGGCGTTGCTTCGGGCAAATCCTCTACATCCATGTTTCCGTCTTCATGATTTCTTGCCGCCCGTGCACAGCCATCCATTCGGACCTGACGAAAAAAGCACGCGCGGCAAAAAAAGCATCGCGCTCCTGCATCAGATGAAGCGGCGGCCGCGCCTGATCATGATCTCGCGAACCGCGTCGATCGAAGCCCGCACGCCTCCCATATTGGGATTGATGGCAATGGCCTGCTCGAAATAGTCCAGGGCGCGCTGCAAATCGCCCTTGCGCAGGTAGATTTGCCCGTAGCCCGCCAGCACCCCGAAATGCTGCGGGTTTCTCTTGAGGACTTCGTCGCAATCCTTCAGCGAGAGGTCCTCCTCCCCGAGCAGGAAATAAACAGTGGCCCGCTTGTTCCAGGCCTCAGTGAATGCGGGCCGCATGGCGATCACCCGGTTGAACGTATCCACCGCGCCCCTCAGGCGACCATCCCGCATTTGCTCCACACCGCGGTTGAATAGCCGATCCGTGGCCGCGTCGCCGGAACGGCTCCAGATGGCCCAGATCGCCGTCTCGGCGATGCCGCGGACGCGATCGTCTTCGTCGAACAAATGGGACTGGAGCAACGGCAAATCCTCCTGTTTACCGACTTCCGCCAGCACCGCACACGCCGCCAGGCGGACGTCGGCGTCCTTGTTCTGCAACTGAACCAAGGCAAGTTTGCGTGTTTCGTCGTCGCTCTGCCGGGCGGCAGAAGCGCATCCGTACGCGAGCAGCAAGGCGATCGCCACCATCACGCACCGCGTACGGTCTGCTCCAGGCAACCCCTGACACGACATGGCATTCCTCTGTTCAAACGCCTAAAATGCGCGGGTCTTCCGCCGCCGTCAGATTCTACTCCGCCACCACTTCCGCTAGGATTCCCGTCATGTCGAGATTGCTCCTGCTTGGCTTGTTCGTCTGTTCCACCGCAGCGCTGGCTGCTCCTTATCCACTGGGCACGATGACCTGCGCCGACATCGGCGCATTCGCCTCGGAAGCGATGGGTTGGCGCAAGGAAGGCCAGTCGCGGGATCAGGCGCTCGCGGCTCTGGAGAAGCGCGCTTACAACGATCCGGTCGAAAAGAAGAATCTGACGACCATCGTCGATCTGGTGTTTGGCTCCTACGGCCGCAACTGGAGCGTCGAGAGCGCCGGCACCGTCATGCGCACCGATTGCGAGACGGGACGCTAGGCGAGGCGACCTGGCGCCTCGGCGTTAGCTTTTTTCGTTTCATGTTCGAAACCTGATTCGCCGCCGGCCCGGAATTAATTCAATAAACTTATGAATACCCGCCTGGCTCCTCCCGCCCGCCAGGGCATACCCCTCGCCGAGGTGGATACGCCCGCGCTCCTGCTCGACCTCGATGCGTTCGAACGCAACCTCGATCGGCTGGACAAGTCGCTTGCCGAAACCCGAATACGCGTCCGGCCACACGCCAAGTCCCATAAATGTCCGGAAATCGCGTTGCGGCAGATGGCGCGCGGCGCCATTGGCGTCTGCTGCCAGAAAGTATCCGAAGCCGAGGCCATGGTGGAAGGCGGCGTGATGAACGTGCTGGTCAGCAACGAGGTGATCGGCGCGCCCAAGCTTGCCCGCCTGGCGGTGCTGGCCAGGCGCGCGCGCGTCAGCGTCTGCGTCGACGACGTCCAGAACATCGCCGATATCGATTCGGCCGCGCGAGCGGCCGGCGTGAAGATCGATGTTCTCATCGAGGTCAACGTCGGCGCCAACCGATGCGGCGTCGAACCCGGCCAACCGGCCGTCAATCTCGCGCATCACATCGCCGCGGCGAAGCATCTCCGCTTCGCCGGCCTGCACGCCTACCAGGGAGCGGCACAACATGCACGCACCCCGGCCGAGCGCAAAGCGGCGATCGCCAAGGCTATTCAGCACGTGCGCACTACCATCGACGCGCTGCAGGTCCACGGTCTCAAGCCGGAAATCATCACCGGCGCCGGAACCGGAACTTATCTGCTGGAGGCCGCCAGCGGCGTCTACAACGAGATCCAGCCCGGTTCCTATATCTTCATGGATGCCGACTACAACCGCAATCTCGGCGACGATGGCAGACCGGTCCAAAATTTCGAACAGAGCCTTTACGTCTGGACCACGGTCATGAGCCATGCGACCGCCGAGCGCGCCGTGGTGGATGTCGGACTGAAAGCATTGTCGGTGGATTCCGGCATGCCGCTCGTCGCCGACCTGCCCGGCGTGGAATTCCTGAAAGCCTCCGACGAGCATGGTGTGCTGAAACTGCCGCAAGGGTCGCGACTCAAGGTCGGCGACAAGATCAGGCTCATTCCGGGTCATTGCGACCCGACCGTGAACCTCTACGACTGGATCGTCGGCGTGCGAGCTGACAAGGTCGAATGCGTTTGGCCGGTCACCGCCCGCGGCGCTTTTTATTGAATACTTAGACCTTGAACCACGGAGAACACGGAGTAAAAACAAGAAGAACGGGCCGGGGGTGCGACCAAGGTTGAGGAAAGGGAAATTGGCCCCAACCAGCCTTCCGACAATACTCTCTGCAACCGCGGTGCTTGACTTCATTCCACTCGGTTTCTCCTCCGTGCTCTCCGTGTCCTCCGTGGTTCATCATTAGACTGACTGACGGGAAATCCAATGCCGGGACCGAAGACTTACCAGTTCGACACGCTGAGCCTGCACGCCGGACAGCAGCCCGATCCGCAGTTCGGGGCACGAGCGCAACCGGTGTACTTCACGACGTCGTATGTCTTCAAGGACACCGATCAGGCGGCATCCCTGTTCAACATGGAGCGTGCGGGCCACGTCTACACGCGCATCTCGAATCCGACCAACGCGGTGCTCGAGGAACGGATATCGGCGCTCGAAGGCGGCGTCGGTGCGATCGCCACTGCCAGCGGCCAGGCCGCGATGCATCTTGCGATTGCCACGCTGATGGGCGCGGGGTCGCACATCGTCGCATCGCGCTCGCTCTACGGCGGTTCGCACAATCTGCTGCAGTACACCCTGCCGCGCTTCGGCATCGAAACCACATTCGTGAATCCGCGCGACGTCGATGCCTTCCGCAAGGCGATCCGTCCGAATACCCGGCTGTTGTTCGGCGAGACGCTCGGCAATCCGGGGCTCGACGTGCTGGATATACCGAGGGTCTCGGAAGTTGCACACGAGGCCGGTCTGCCGCTGCTGGTCGATTCGACCTTCACGACGCCCTGGCTGATGCGGCCCTTCGACCTCGGTGCCGACCTGATCTTCCACTCGGCAACCAAGTTCCTCGGCGGCCACGGCGTAGCCATCGGCGGTGTGGTGGTGGACGGCGGCAAGTTCGACTGGGAGAAGTCGGGAAACTTTCCGACGCTGACCGAAGCTTACGAAGGCTTCCATGGCATGGTGTTCAGCGAGGAATCCACCACTGCTGGCTTCCTTCTGCGAGCCCGCCGCGAAGGCCTCCGCGACTTCGGCGCCTGCATGAGCCCGATGAATGCCTTCCAGATCCTGCAGGGACTGGAAACCCTGGGCCTGCGCATGCAAAAGCATGTCGACAACACCCGCAGGATCATCGGATTCCTGGCGGGACACGAAGCCATCGAGTCGGTGGCCTATCCCGAACTGGATTCGCATCCGGACCACGAGTTGGCGAAAAAGATCCTGCCGCGCGGCTGCGGTGCGGTATTCAGCTTCAGCCTGAAGGGCGGCCGCGCGGCGGGACGCCGCTTCATCGAATCGCTCAAAGTATTTTCGCATCTCGCCAACGTCGGCGATGCCAAGTCGCTGGTCATCCATCCGGCGACGACCACGCACTACCGCATGGATGAAACGGCGTTACGCGCCGCCGGGATCACCGAAGGCACTGTCCGGCTTTCCGTCGGCCTGGAAGATCCGGACGATTTGATCGAAGATCTTTCGCGTGCGCTCTATGCTTCACAGAAGTGACCATGCCTGCCGCGCTCAGGCGGTTTGCTGCAAATCGGCGATCGCGCTGGCTAGAAATCTTCCTGCCTCGCCTCCGGTCACCGCGCGGTGATCGATGGTGAGGCTGAGAGGCAGGATGCGGTGCACCGCGGGTGTGCCGTTAACCGCGATCACTTGCTCGCGGATGCGGCCGGCGCCGAGGATTGCCACGGTGGGCGGCAGCACGACCGGCGCGGCGTAGCGGCCGGCGATCATGCCGAAATTGGAAAGCGTGATGGTGCAGCCACGCAACTCCTCGGGCGGGACTTTGCGTGCTTTGACGTCGGCGATCATGGCGTCGAGTCCGCGTCTCAGGCTTGCCGCGTCGCGGTTCGCGACGTCGCGCAGCACCGGCACGAACAGCCCGTCCGGCGTATCCGCTGCGATGCCCAGATCGATCTTCTTCATCAGCCGCCGGCTCATGGTACGGCCATAGAACCAGGCGTTGAGTGAGGGTTCCGCGCGGCAACCCGCCACCAAGGCGCGAATCAGGCGGATGGTGATGTCGGTGCCGGCAGGCCAGGCATGGATGTCTGCGTCATCGACGATGGTGGCCGATGCCACTTCGGCATTGGCGAGCGCCATGTTCTGCGCCATGGCACGGCGTACGCCGCGCAGCGGTTCCTGCGGACCGACGTCGACAAGCATCTTCGCGGTGCGCCGCACATCCTGCGTAGTGACGATACCGTCGGGACCGGTGGGCGTGACCATCGCCAGATCCACATCGAGTTGTCGCGCCAGCGCCCGCACCGCCGGTGCGGCTTTGACGGCAGCCGCTATCGTACCCGCGGCGACCAGGGGTTCTTCGGTGAGCACGTGTTTACCGACCTCGACCGACCCCACAAGCGAGCCGCTGTCGGCCGCGTCGCCTTCGCCCTCGAAACCCACCAGCGGCGTGCCGATCGGAACCACATCTCCAACCTGGGCAAAAAGCCGCAGGATGCGCCCGGCATAGGGCGAAGGGATGTCGACGATCGCTTTTGCGGTTTCCACCGACAGCAACGGCTCATCGACCTTCACTTCCTGTCCGGCCGTCACGCGCCATTCGACGATTTCGGCTTCCTGCAGGCCTTCGCCGAGATCGGGCAGCTTGAAAAGCTTCATACGAACTCCATCGTGCGTCGCACCGAATCAACGATTCTTTTCACTGACGGTATGAACTGCGACTCCAGGCGCGGCAGGGGTGTGACTACATCGTAACCGGTGACTCGTTGCACCGGGGCGAGCAGGGACAGCAGTCCGTGCTCGGCGAGGTTGGCGGCGATTTCCGCGCCGAAGCCCGCACAGCGCGGTGCTTCGTGGACGATGACACAGCGCCCGGTCTTGCCCACCGATTCCACGATGGCGTTCATATCCAGCACCTTGAGCGTGGCTACGTCGATCACCTCCGCCGAGATGCCGCCCTGGGCCAGCACGTCGGCGGCGGCTTGCGTCTCGTACAGACTCGCGCCCCAGCTCACCAGCGTTACGTCGCGGCCCTGGCGCACGACGAAGCAGGCATCCAGCGGCACGGCTTCGCCGTCGTTGGGCACCTCCTGCTTGAACAGCCGGTACAGCCGGGTGGGTTCGAGAAAAATCACCGGATCGGGATCGCGAATCGCCGCCAGCAGCAGCCCGTAGGCGCGCAACGGCGAGGAGGGGATCACCACGCGCACGCCGGGAATGTGCGCAAACAACGCTTCCGGGCTTTCCGAATGGTGTTCGGGCGCATGAATGCCGGCGCCATAGGTCGAGCGCAACACCATCGGGCAGGCGAGCCGGCCGCGCGTGCGATGGCGCAGGCGGGCGGCGTGGTTGATTATCTGATCGAGCGTCGGATAGATGAATCCGGAGAACTGGATCTCCGCCACCGGCTTCAGGCCTTGCGCGGCCATGCCGATGCTCATGCCGGCGATCAGCGCCTCCGCCAGCGGCGTATCCAGCACGCGCTCTTTGCCGAAGCGGTTCTGCAGGCCGACGGTGGCACGGAACACGCCGCCGTTCACGCCCACGTCCTCGCCCAGCACCAGCACGGCCGGGTCGTGCTCCATCTCGTAGGCAAGCGCCATGTTGATCGCCTGCACCAGATTGACTTCAGCCACGATCGGCTCCTTCTTCGATCGCCGCCGCACGCTGCGGCAGCAGTGCTTTCGGCAGTTGCGCGTACAGGTGGTCGAACATTTGTTCCGGCCGCGGCGGCGGAATGGCGAGGAAGTTGTCTACTGCCTTCTGCACGCACCCAACGCACTCGGCAAGCAGAGCATCCTCGTCGGTCCTGGTCCATGCCCCGCTGCCAAACAGGTAGTTGCGCAGCCGCGCAAGCGGCTCATAGGTCCATTTTTCCTTCACTTCCTCGGCGTTGCGGTAGCGGCTGGCGTCATCTGCCGTGGTGTGATCGCCGAGCCGGTAGGTCAGGGCTTCGATCACGGTGGGGCCGCCCCCGCCGCGTGCCTTGTCCAGCGCGCGTTCCACCGCGAAGCGCACTGCGACAACATCGTTACCGTCCGTCTGCACACCCTCGATGCCGGCGGCGATCGCCTTCTGCGCCAGGGTTTTTGCGGCGGTCTGGATCGCGCGTGGCACCGAGATCGCCCACTGGTTGTTGTTGATCACGAACAGCACCGGGAGCTGCCAGGCGCCGGCGACGTTAATCGCTTCGTAGAAGTCGCCCTTGGAGGTGCCGCCGTCGCCGAGTATGCACACCGCGACGCGCGGCTCGCCGCGATATTTGAACGCATACGCCGCCCCGGCTGCGTGCCCCGCCTGCGAGCCCACCGGCACGCAGATCGGAAAGTCGTGTCGGGGGCCGGAGAAGTCGCTGCCGCGCTCGTCGCCGATCCAGTACAGCAGCAGCTCTTCTATCCTGACGCCGCGCATCATCTGACCGCCATATTCGCGATAAGCGGGAACAAGCACGTCTTCCGGCCGCATGGCGGCCGCAGTGCCTACGCTCACCGCCTCCTGCCCCAGCGACGAGGCAAAGGTGCCGAGCTGCCCGGTGCGCTGCAGCGCGGTCGCCTTCGCATCGAAAGTGCGGGTGAGCACCATGCTCCGGTACAGCGGAATCAAGGCCTGCGGGTCGCGGGCAAAGGCAGGCAAAGGTTGAATCACCCGACCGAGGTGGTCGAGGAACTGCACGAAGTCGATCTCGAACCTGGCGATTACGGTCACGATGGTTCCCCTTCGTGTACCCTTACGCGGCGCCGGGCGGAACAGGGTGCAGATTCGGAAGTCCGCCGGTAAATATTAGACAGCCTGTCATCGGGGGAATTGCGGATTCCCCGGCGGTTACTCTACTCCCGCGTCGGCAGGACCTGCGGCCGTGTCAACGCCTCGGGCCGCAGGATGGCGTCGAGCTGCTCTTTGTCGAGCAACTTCTTTTCCAATACCAGATCGTAGATGCGCCTGCCCGTGGCCTGCGCTTCCTGCGCCAGCGCGGTCGCATTCTCGTAGCCGATCCAGGGATTGAGCGCTGTGACTATGCCGATGGATTGTTCCACCGTTTCTCGCATGCGCTCGCGGTTTGCGCTGATGCCGGCGACGCAACGTTGCGCCAGCACCGTGCATGCCTGACACAGGTGGTTGAGGCTCTTGAACAGGCTGTGCGCGATGATCGGCTCGAAGGCGTTGAGCTGGAGCTGACCGGCCTCCGCGGCAAAGGTCACCGTTACGTCGTTGCCGATCACTTCGAAGGCGACTTCATTTACCACCTCCGGAATGACCGGGTTGACCTTGCCCGGCATGATGCTGGAGCCCGCCTGCACCGGCGGCAGGTTGATTTCCCCAAGGCCGGCGCGCGGCCCGGAAGAAAGCAGCCGCAAATCGTTGCAGGTCTTCGACAGCTTGACGGCGATGCGCTTGAGCACGCCTGAAAGCTGTACAAAAGCGCCGGCGTCCTGAGTGGCCTCGACAAGGTTGACCGACATGACCAACGGAATGCCGGTGATTTCGGCAAGCCGGCGACACGCCAGAGCGGGATAGTCGGGGGGTGCGTTGATGCCGGTGCCGATGGCGGTGGCGCCCAGATTGATCTCGAGAATGAGCCGCGCGGCTTCCCGAAGCCGCTCTTCGTCCTCGCCCAGCATCACCGCGTACGTGCTGAACTCCTGGCCCAGGGTCATCGGCACCGCGTCCTGCAGTTGGGTGCGTCCCATCTTGATGACATCGGCGAACTCCCCGCACTTGGCGGCAAAAGCGGCGCGCAGCCCAGCCATCGCCTCCAGCAACCGGCTGATGCCGAACTGCAATGCCACTCGGATCGAGGTCGGATACACGTCGTTGGTGCTCTGACTCAGATTGACGTGCTCCAGCGGATGCAGGTGGCGGTATTCGCCGCGGGTGTGCCCGAGGTACTCGAGCGCGCGATTGGCGACGACTTCGTTGGCATTCATGTTGGTCGAAGTGCCGGCGCCGCCTTGGATCACGTCCACGACGAAATGATCGAGCAGTTCCCCGGCCCGGATGTCCTTGCAGGCCTTGACGATGGCGTCAGTCCTGGCATCGTCGAGCAGCCCTAGTTCGTTGTTGGCAAGCGCAGCGGCTTCTTTAACGCAGGCCAGCGCGTTGATCAGATCGGGATAGATGGAAATCGGCGTGCCGGTAATGGGGAAGTTCTCGACGGCCCGCAGCGTATGCACGCCGTAGTACGCCTCTGCCGGAACGGCGCGTTCACCGAGCAGATCGTGTTCGTAGCGTTGTGCGGCACGAAGCACAGGCCACCTCCGGATAGCAGCGGGCTCCTTCGCGCATTCGGCTCAAGGCAGCCGGATTGAAGACGAAGGCAGGTACTCGGAAAGCATACTCCGCAATCTTAGAGACACCTACAGACAGGCGGGGTTCCGCCGGCAGGATTCGAACCCATCTGGATGCCGCGAGACGAAGCGGCGGCGCTTCAAGAACGGCCTGTCTGCGGCTCAAGCATTCGCTCATGAAGATGTTGAACCACATCCGGCGCTCATCCAGGGAACGCGTGAAGGCGCCGCCATTTCGGAGAAACTTGTCGGCTGCGTCATAGCCAAAAAAGACCGCATTGTCGATAAGCTCTTTTTCCTGGACAGTCAACGCATCCCACTCAAAGATAATGATCCCCGGGTACGCCTTTCCCGGTTCCAGCTCCGTTACTCCTTCGATCCTGCGTTCGGAATTCCATAGCGAGCGGTTGTCCAAGCCGAACATCGCGATGGTTGTCCAATTGGCGCAATAGGCTATCTGCCCCTGGGCCCTGATGGCATCGACGCCGTCTGCCTGTGCCCGCGGGATCGATATCAGGATCATTGCCACCGCAACCACGACGATCGCAGCGATGAATAGGGCCCACTCGTAAATCCTTTTCCACATAAGGGCCTCCGATAATAAAAAACCGCCCGAAGGCGGCTGAGTGTTCCCGGAAAATGAGAACATCGTTGCCGATTGCGGCCCTCGTCAGGCGGCGCGGTTACACGGCACTATCTCGGATCCCTGCTTTTGTCTTTCCCTTGGTCCTGGATTTGTTCGACGCTTCCTCTCCTCTTGGTATATTCCGATGTTGCCGATGTACCCGCGGATCATTCGGCGAGTCGCCCTTCGGTACAAACTTAGACCCCATTGGCCGTCATATGTTCGCGACCCCACTGAGTCCCGTAGACAAGTAATGAGTTTGCGCTTTTCCTTTGCCTACCCTGCCGCCCTTCGCGTCGTAACGTTCTTAAGGGTTTTCGCAACTATTTGACGATAGACAACGACAAGGTCTACGCCTATACCGCCGGGCATGTCGTTGATCCGGCGACGACGAGGCACTACCGCATGGACGACGCAGCGCTGCGTGCGGCAGGGATCACCGAAGGCACCGTGCGGCTGTCAGTCGGTCTGGAAGACCCGGATGACCTGATCGAGGATCTGAGCCGGGCCTTGTAAGCTTCGCAGAAAGCTTAAAAGCATCTGGTCACAGAGGACACAGAGAAGGGCCTGAAGAGCTCCTTTCTCATTGCGTCCGTTACGATCGTCGCGGCACTATTAGATGTGTTTGCTTTTTAATCTCGTCCCTGGACGAATCAGGAAGTCGATGAAGAATCTTGCAAGTTTCCTCTTCGTTGTGTCGGTGCTGGCACTGTCTGGATGCAAGCAAGAACAGGCACCCGGCGTCTATGTCGAAATCTCCCTCAAGAACGATACGGACATCGACAAGTACGTCGTCTTTAATCCAAATATCAAGACGATCGGGGAATGCGAAGCCACTTTCGCAAGCTCATTGCCTGCCGTCATGGCCAACCTGCCCCAGGCCATCCCGAAGCACTCGACGGCGACGGGATGGAAGTGCTCCCTGGAAGATCCGGCCAAGAAGAAGTGATGCGGGACCCGGCGCCGGGTTCGCATTGACACTCGCCGCAGTCTCACCCTACCCTGCCACGCAAACCCGACTCGAGATAACCCCCAGGGAGGAGCAGCATGAGATCAAAACGCATCGCGATCCTTGCTTTCGCCGTCACGACCGTTTGCCCGGCTGTGCTTCTACAGGCGCAGGGACCGCCGGCCGCCCCGCCCGAATCGGTCGGCATGTCGGCGCAGCGGCTCGGCCGCATCAGCGAAGCCTTCAAGCAGCAGATCGACAAAGGCAACCTGCCCGGCGTGGTCGTCATGGTTGCCCGCAAAGGCCGATTGGTCTACTCCGAAGCAGTCGGCTTCCAGAACAAGGAAACGGGCAAGCCGCTGTCGAAGGACGCAATATTCCGTATCTACTCCATGACCAAGCCGCTGGTGTCGGTAGCGGCGATGATGCTGGTCGAGGATGGCAAGATGCAGTTGAACGATGCGGTATCGAAGTTCGTGCCTGCCGTGAAAGGGTTGCAGGTCAGCATCGCGAAAACGGATGCGGAGTTCGCCAAGGTGACCTACACGCTGGTTCCGGCGGAGCGCGAGATGACCGTGCAGGACCTGCTGCGCCATACGTCGGGTCTGGCCTACGCCAACCTCACGCAGAACATCCTGGTCAAGGAAGCCTATGCGAAGGGCGGCATCGACGACGATCCGAGAGGCTTGACTCCCGCCGAGGAAGTCGAGAGCTTCTCCAAAGCCCCGCTCGTCCACCAGCCGGGTACGGTTTGGGAATACAGCCTCGCCACCGACATGCTCGGTCGCGTAATCGAGGCCGTATCGAGCAAGCGGCTTGCCGATTTTCTCGATGAGCGACTGTTCAAACCTCTCGCCATGACCGACACTGCGTTCTGGGTTCCGGGCGAGAAACTGGGGCGCCTTGCCGAAGCCCTGCCGGTGGACACATCCAGCGGCAAGCCCAACAAGCTCTATGACGTGACGGCGGTACCGAACAACGACTCGGGCGGCGCGGGCGGCGTGTCGACTGCGTCCGACTATCTGCGCTTCGCCCAAATGATGGCGAACGGCGGCCAGCTTGACGGCAAGCGTTACCTGAGCCGAACCACCGTCGAGCTGATGACCTCCGATCACCTGGGCATGCGCATTCAGGCGTTGTCGCCGATGACGCCGGGCGAGATCCTGCTGAGCACGCCGGGCTATACGTTCGGACTCGGATTCGCCGTGCGCCAGGCCGCGGGCGTGGCTGGCGTATCCGGTTCGGCCGGGGAATTCATGTGGGGCGGATACGCCGGAACTTATTTCTGGGTGGACCCGAAAGAACAGCTCGTCGGCGTGTACATGACTCAGGCGCCGAGCCCGATCCGCGCCTACTACCGCAAGCTGTTCAAACAGCTCGTTTACTCTGCGATCACCGACTAGCCGGCAAGCGCCGTCCCCTCGTCCAATCCCAGCATCAGGTTCATGTTTTGCACCGCGTTGCCGGAAGCGCCTTTGCCGAGATTGTCGAGCCGCGACACCAGCACCACGTTCTCGTCGTTGCCGAAAACGAAGATGTCGTTGCGGTTGGTGTCGTTCGATCCGAGCGGATCGAAAAAGCCGTCGTCCAGGTTGGCGTCGCTATCGAAGGGCATGACCTGCACGAAGCGCTCGCCGGCGTAGTACCCGGCCAGCAGGTCGTGCACGTCCTTCAACAACACCTTCTTCGCGAGCAGCCGGCGCGCAAGCGGAACCGTTACCGTCATGCCCTTGTAGAAGTCGCCCACGATCGGGTTGAACGCGGGAGCGAAGTCGAGTCCGCCGTATTTCTGCATCTCGGGAAGGTGCTTGTGGCTCATGCCCAGCGCGTAATGGCGTGGCGCGCCGATCGGAAAGCGCGGGCGTCCCGGTTCCTCGTACGCGGCGATCATTTTCTTGCCGCCGCCGCTGTAACCCGTGAGCGAATGGCAGGTCACCGGATAGTCCTTCGGCACCACCCCGGCCGCGACCAGCGGGTGCATGAGCAGGATGAAACCGGCGGCATGGCAGCCGACATTGGCCACGCGCCTGGCACTGAGGATCTTCGCGCGCTGCGCCTTGTTCAATTCCGGCAGGCCGTAGGTCCACGAAGGGTCGGTACGATGCGCGGTGCTCGCGTCGATCAGCCGCGCGCGGCCGCTCGTCACCAGCGCGGCGGACTCCTTTGCCGCGGCGTCGGGCAGGCACAGGAAAGCAATGTCGGCTTCGTTCAAGAGCCGCCGGCGTTCCGAGGTGTCCTTGCGCTTGCCGGGGTCGATCTCGATCAACGTGACACCGCCGTGGCCGAGCAGCCGGTCACGGATCTGGAGTCCCGTCGTGCCTTCCTGTCCATCGACAAAAACCTTGTGCATCACCTCTCCGGCACGGAGTGAAAACCTGACGCATATGATACGACGTAAGAGCGGGGTCAGAGCACGCAGTCGGGGCTTTGTTTTGCACAATTCTTTCTTCAGCGCATCGGGGCTGGTTCATCCCTGCCCCACGACTGCCCGCCTTGACCCTCCACCGACCCGGCGTTAGTCTGGGCTTTACCCCGAACATTCGCCGCCCGAATGAAGTGCCCCCGTTGCCAGCGCGATAGTCGAACTCCGCTTCGCAGCTTCATGTCAAAGCAGCCGGACCCGCAGCAATCTGAATGACAGACCATGATCCGCGTCAGCATCGATAACGAACTGAGCTACAGCATTCTCCAACCCAGCGATTTCGTCTTCAACATCGAGGCGGCGAGAAATCAGTATCAGCAGATCATTGAAGAAACGCTGTCGTTCGATCCGCCGCTGCCCTTCGAGCAATTTACCGATCCGTTGCTGGAAAACCGCTTCGTGCGCATCCGCGCGAATCCGGGACCACTGAAAGTTTCGTATCGCGCGACAGTCGGGCTGGACTACATGGCGGGCGATCCCGCGGTCATCCAGGAGTCGCCCATTGCCATGCTGCCGATGGAAACCATTCCCTTCATCTTTCCGAGCCGTTATTGCCAGTCGGATCTGCTGATGCGCATGGCGCAACGCGAATTCGGCAACCTTCCACCGGGCTACGCCAGAGTCGAAGCCATCTGCCGGTGGATACGCGAGCACATCCAGTACCAGATCGGCAGTTCGAATCCCAATACTTCGGCCGCGGACGTCCTGGTCCAGCGCGCCGGGGTCTGCCGGGATTTCGCGCATCTCGCCATCGCCTTCTGCCGGGCGCTTAATATTCCGGCGAGATTCATCGCAAGCTACGCCAATTTTCCGGATCCGCCGCCCGATTTCCACGCGTTGTTCGAGGCTTTCCTCGGCGGGCGCTGGTATCTGTTCGATCCGACCGAGCTGGCGCCGCGCAACCAGGTGACGCGCATCGGCACCGGCCGCGACGCGACGGATGTGGCCTTCGCCACGATTTTCGGCATGGCGCAGATGACGCAGATGAGCCCGAAAGTCAAAATCCTCGAAGAAAGCGTCGAGGATGCGGCCGCCGCGATCGCGACGAGCTGATCCGCCTGCCCGGCTGCGTTACACCGGACAGATCCCGCTTTCAGATCACGGCTTGAAGACGTCGACGGCGATCACCATCACCGCTTTGTCGCTCTTGTTTTCGGCCCAGTGGGTGGTGTTCCTGTCTTCTGTCCATGCCTCGCCTTCGCGATGGTCGCGCACATCGCCGTTTTCGAGATGCTCGGTCAGTGTGCCTTGCAGGGCATAGGCCACGGCCGGGCGGCCATTGTGGCTGTGCATGGCGACCACGCCGCCCGGTTCGAGCGTGACAACCCGCATACGCAGTTGCCGGCCGGCTACGCTGTCGATCTCGTTGGCGAGGTCGAGAGCCGTCGGCGGGCTGACTTTCACGCCCTTGTTCTCGGTGGGCGGCGTGTTCTGGCCGACCGCGACGCCGACTGCGAAAGCCAGCGCCATTCCCGATATCGCTACTGCCGCACGCTTGTGAATCATGACGAGTTCCTCCATGGGTAGGCCATTCAGTGCGCCGGATTGCCGTCGCCGGCGCGTTCGTTAAGGACCGCGTGCTCCAATATCCTCCAAGGTTGCACGCGCCTCGCATCAGTGTATATCCTTGCGCAGTGTGCCGCTGCGGCGGAGCCGTTACTACGATGACAACCTGATATGTACCTGACGGTCGACGACAGGAAAACTTACGCCTACACCGCCAACCGCGCGTTCGACGCCAGCAAACCGACGGTAGTCTTCATCCACGGTGCGGCCAACGATCACAGTGTCTGGTCGCTGCAAAGCCGCTATTACGCGTATCACGGCTGGAATGCGCTTGCGGTCGATCTGCCCGGTCACGGCAAGTCGGCGGGCACCGCCCTCGCCACCATAGGCGACCTTGCCGGATGGATCGCTCATTTGCTGGATGCGGTCGGAGCGAAGCACGTTACGCTGGTCGGCCACAGCATGGGATCGCTCGTCGCATTGGAGACCGCGGCCCGCCATCCCGAACGGATCAAGAGAATTGCCATGATCGGAAGCGCCGTGCCCATACAGGTTTCGGAAGCACTGTTGAACACGTCGAAGGCCAACGATCATGCGGCTTACGAGATGATCAATGTATTCGCTCACAGCAATACAGCGCAGTTGGGAGGTAACCGCGTGCCCGGCATGTGGATGATGGGATCGGCGATGCGGTTGATGGAACGCTCCGGCGACGGGGTACTGCATGCCGATTTCAGCGCCTGCAACCACTATGCGGCAGGACTGGAGGCGGCCCGGAAACTGAAATGCCCCGTGTTGATGATCCTCGGCAAGCGGGACCTGATGACGCCGATGAAAGTTGCCAGGGACGTGATCTCGAAACTGCCGGACGTCAAAGTCGTTGCGCTGGACGGAGCCGGACATTCGCTGATGGCGGAAAAGCCCGACGAGGTTCTGGACAGTCTCATTTCATTTCTTGCTTGAGGACCGCATGACCAGCCAGTATCCGATCATCCTGCACCACTTCGAAAAATCGCCGTTTTCGGAAAAGGTCCGCCTCGTCTTCGGCCTGAAGAACATAGCCTGGACCTCGGTGCTGATTCCGCGGATCATGCCGCGCCCCGACCTGATGCCGATGACGGGCGGATACCGGCGCACGCCCACGCTGCAGATCGGCGCGGATATCTATTGCGACACCCAGATAATCATCCGCGAACTTGAGCGGCGTTTCCCCCGGCCGACTCTGTTTCCGGACGCAAACGCCGGCCTCCCCTGGAGCCTCGGCATGTGGACCGATCGATCCTTCTTTCAGAACACCGTGAATCTGGTGTTCGGCTCGCTTGCCGACCAGGTGCCGAAGGAGTTTCGCGAGGATCGCGAGCAGTTGCGCGGGCAGAAATTCGACGTCGACGCCATGAAAGCCGCGATCCCGCAGATGCGCGACCAGTTGCGTGCACACGTGGACTGGATCGAGGCCCAGCTCGGTGACGGTCGTGCCTGGCTGCTGGGAAAACAGCCGAGCCTGGGTGACGTCAACGCCTACATGAACATCTGGTATGTGCGCGGCAATCTGACCGACGCAGCAAATTTATTCGAGCGCTTCCCGAAAATGCTGGCATGGGAGCAACGCGTAAAAGCAATCGGCCATGGCTCGCGCGAACGCGAATTGACATCCGCCGAGGCGCTGGAGATCGCACGCAATGCCACGCCGCAAACCCCCATGGCGGAAGATAATGGAGATCTGAACGGACGCAAACCTGGCGATCGCGTGCAAGTCATCCCGGACGATTACGGCAAGATTTCGGTCGAGGGGACGATCGTGTCGCTGTCGGCGCAACATATCGCCATCCGGCGCAAGGACGAACGCGCCGGCGAAGTCGTGGTGCATTTTCCCCGCGCGGGATTCCTTGTCGTACCCGCGGGATAAGATTTGACGCGGGGACCTGGTCGGCGCCATCGTAACGTTGCCGTTTTTTAATTCAAGAGCGTTGACGCAGAGTTCGCAGAGGAGAAAGGAAAGGGCGCAGAGAAATGCAAAGAAGTAAAGTTGAGAGGCAAAGCAGGCAGCACCGGAAGAGTTATATAGAAATCGAAATCTGATCGGCCGGGCGATGTCAGATCGGGTCGAATCGTCTATTCAGAAGAATTACTCCGCGACCTTTCTGGTTTTTCCTCTGCGCACCCCTCAAGGGGGTATTGAAAGGAACCCTCTGCGTCAACGCTTTTACTGCCGGCTAGAGGCCGGCATCAGCGCAAACCGCCGCTCTCGATCAAAACCGCCATGGGCGTCGCGACAGCGAGCTGCTTGAAAGCCGGGGAGCTTTCAATGGCTTCCAGAAAAGCGTCGATCGATTTCCAGTCGGAGGAAGCGGTGGTGAACGGCATCAGTTCTGCCTGGCCGCTTGGTTCGAACATCAACGTGATCCCGGCGAAACGATCCGGGTCTGCGCCGATGGCGTTGCGCTCGGTCACCCGCCTGAGCAGACTCAACTTGAATGCCGTCGCACACCCCTCGGACCAGCCGCCATATCGATATACGAGTACGTCGGCGAATAATCCATCTGCGACCGAATCGCCGGGCGCAAAACGATACCAGTCGATCATCAGCCTGACCATCGTATCGGCGCTCAGGCGGCTAGCGTCAACCCCCTGCCGGTGCAGAAAACTCTCCAGTTCCGCGAGCAGACCATGGGAAGTCGCGACAGGTTTTCCTCCAGCGCCATTTAAATCTGCGGGCGCCGGCGGCTCTGCGGCGACGGCCGACAGCGACGTGATGATCAGACACGCACCAAGAAATCGCTTCATCATTTTTACGGAATGAACTGCGTCACCTTCTCAGCCTGCTTCAGCAGCGTTTCGGCATCGCTGACTTCGAACTTGCCCGGCTGATCAAGGTTGAACGCCTTGACCACGCCGTCGACCACCAGCATCGAATAGCGCTGCGAGCGCACGCCCATGCCACGCTGGGTGAGGTCGAATTCCAGGCCGAGCGCCTTGGAATAGTGTCCGCTGCCGTCGGCCATCATGCGCACTTTGCCCTTGGTGCCCTGGTCCTTGCCCCACGCACCCATCACGAACGCGTCGTTGACCGACAGGCACCAGATCTCATCCACCTTCTTGTTGCGGAATTCGTCGGCCATCTTGAGGAAGCCGGGAAGATGCTTGGCCGAACAGGTGGGCGTAAATGCCCCGGGCAGCCCCAGTATCGCGATGCGTTTGCCGCGCACCAGCTCTTCGACCTTGAACGCATTCGGGCCGATGGTGCAACCCGGCGTTTCGTCTTCGATGAATTCCGACAGCGTGCCGGCGGGAAGTTTGTCGCCTACCTTGATGGTCATCTGAAACTCCTCCAGATTCTGATTAAGTTGACTGATTGAAGTGAGACAATCTCATTGTCAATAACAATTGTAATCCATTTGAATTGACTAGATATTCTCCATGATAGCCAGCGGCCAGTTACACGGCTAGCTACACAGAGCGGATCGCGGCACGAAGCGGCGCGGACTCGAAATCAGATGGTCAGCGGCGTTGCAATCACTACCTTGGCTTGCGTGCGCGTGAGGGCAGGGGCGCAGGGAAGGCATCGAACGGGCCCTGCCACTGTTTGAAAAACGACTTCGCCTCGGCCGGTGTGCATTGCAGCCAGCGATCGTAGTCCGCGGGATCCAGTATGGTGACCATCCGCTTTTCCTCGCCGGGCTTGTGCATGCGCTGATAAACCGGATGGCCGTCAGCGTTGACAGTAATCATTGCAAAGCTCCATACGCTGCGGCCATCGGGGTTATGCCAGTTGGCATAGACGCCGGCGATGCCCATCGGCACGGCGCCCGGTTGCTGAATGCACCAGCGGACCGCCTCGCCAGTCTCATAGTTCGGCTCATAGACGGCTTCGACGGGAATGATGCATCGGCGACCGTGCGCCCACGACTCCTTAAAACTTGGCAGCTTGTTGACAGTCTCTGACCTGGCGTTGTAGGTCTTGCGACCATAGGCCAGTTCCTTGGCGAAGTGCGGGAGCAGACCGAACAGACCGTCGTCGATGACTTTGTTGCCCGAGCCATCCTCATGCAGGCGGATGAACGGGGCCACGCCAAGGGGCCAGGTTTCCTCCGGGATCGGCGCAACTCGCTCGCGCTCGACGCCAAAGAACGTAAGCAGGCGGTCCATGCGGGTAACGGGACGGTAGTTGGAGCACGTCGCCGAGCAAGTACACGGCCTCCCTCAAGGCAGAGATCTGATCGAGCCGTTCGAGAACCCCGCTTAGAGGTTGACGATGGTACCCTAATGGCATGAAGCCACTACGCTTACTGATGGGAGACGCTCTGCTCCAGCGCGCGCAAGAGCTTGGCGTGAGCATTGATGGCGATCAGCCCATCAACACTGTCAACGGCACCATTTATGCTCAAGCGCCGGAAAAAGAGATCCAGCGCCGAGTCATAGAAGCGGAGCGCCATCTTCGTGAGCGCCGCCTTTTCATTTTTACTACCGCTGCAGCGTGCGCTTCGGTTCTCGCCGCCGCGGCCGCTGTCGGCAGCATGTTTGCCGTAGTTCGAAACGGCAGTCAGCAAACCGAGAATGCGCGTCGTTTGCTCTCGGTCCAACTGGCGCAGCACTTTGATGAGCGTTTCGATTCGGCACCAATGCGACGGAAAAGACAGGGACTCGCGATATCGCTACTCAATCATGCAGATCCACCTACCGATGATGTGATCGATATGTTCGAAACAATGGCGTACTACGTGCGCCAGGGGACGATCGACCGGGAGGCGATCTACAATGATTTCGGATACACGATTACCCACTACTGGCCGGCAGTGAAAACCTATGTCGAGACGACGCGCGTTGGACCGGATAGCGATCCCTTCTACTATGAACACTTCGAATGGCTGAATGGCGCGCTGTTGCAAGACGCTGCGCGTCGGCGTCATCAGAGCATTTTGCAAGTCACGCCGAGCACAGAAGACGTGGGCAACTTTTTACGGGACGAGGCCGACTTGCTTCAGCCTCCGAAACCGCGTGCGCCAGGCAAACAACGAAAATCAACAAAAATTCGATGATCGCCTTATGAACGGCCGTCTAGCCTGAGGTATTTAAATCGTATAGCGAGGCCCAAATGGAAGCCCCCGATATGCAGGAAGGCTCTTTGCAAAAGCAGCGGCGCAATCTCATTATCACCTGCATCCTGATGCTTTTGTACTACGTCGGCGGCGGAAGTTTTGGTTCGCCGAACGATGCCGAATTTGATATCTCTGGCGGGAAGTTTCATCTTGCCAATCCACAGGTCATCATAGCGTTCGGCTGGATAATCTTGTTGTACTTCACATGGCGGTATTGGCTATATGCCAAGGATCAGCATCGGCTCGCTCATGACGCCT
Source organism: Betaproteobacteria bacterium (assembly GCA_016194905.1). NCBI lineage: Bacteria > Pseudomonadati > Pseudomonadota > Betaproteobacteria > Betaproteobacteria bacterium. The sequence continues at coordinate 82,781 of JACQAP010000015.1, read as the reverse complement.
ATTTCCTAATCTATCGGCAAGATCTCTCTCTAATTAAATTCCTCGAAGCCGAGACCAAATCGAAATTGCCAATGCCACTTCATCAGGCGCTCGACGTGAATTCTGAAACGGCTGATCGCATAAAGCTCCCGCCACTTAGTTTTTCAGTCGACAGGATCGGCAATTTCAAATATAAGGCGCAAATGTTCTATGCCTTGGAAAATGACAACGGTGATCTTCAGCGAATCAGAAATACTCCGCTTGAGATCGAGATTGCGTTTTATCGCGTAGTTCCACTATTGATCAAAAGCTATATCGCTTTCGCATTGAGCAAGCAAGAATTTTCTGATCTTCTTGTGCCATACATCGTTGCCACTTTCACCATAATGGTCTGCGGATATTTACAGCTATTCTGCCGATAGAAGAAGAGGAGCGAGGCAGCGACCTAGGTCGCGTTTCCCTCTTTTATTCTCCGTGTCCCCCTCCTCTACATAGCGGAATAGCCCCATCACGGCGCCGCGCCCGATAAGCCAGCCGAGCGTCTGAGTTGTGCTTTCGACGTCGTCATCGTGGTTCCCTTTCACGATAGCGCCCCTTGCGCCTGGTCCCAGGCCTCCGGATGATGGAACGATCGCAGCGATTTGTAGAGGCGCCCTACTTCCTCGAGCGTTGTCTTCTCGCCGACGCCGAGCACATTGCGCCAATTGCGCGCGCTGGTTTGCCCTGGCGCAGGCAGGGACTTGAAGCCGGTGAACGTGGCGCGCACGATCGCAAGGCCGCCGTGGCGCAGCTCGGTGCGGCGCGCCTCGATAATGTGATGGATGGCCTGCAGGTTCGCCTCGACCTTGGCGTATCGATCGACAGGGATGCAGACCTGCAGCCCGTCCCAGGCAAACCACACGGCAACGCCGGGATCCGGCGGCCGCTCTTGACCCAGCGATACGTTCGAGCTGATCACCAGCTGCTCGATCTTCTTGCCGCTATCGGCTGCAAACCGCCGCAGGCTGTCATTGACGTTCTTCAGCGCGCCGGCGAGGCTCGTCTTGAAGGCCCCGTCGACGCGGCCCTTGCTCCGTGGGAAGGTCTCTGGCCAAGTCAGCGGGTAGGCTTCAATCATCGCGCGGACTCACCCGAGCTCGAGCAGCCGCAAGGTTCTCCGGGCGGCCTCCAAACGCGTAAAGGGCCGACCGCCCCCCGTTTGACGCGCCGGCGCACCGCCATTCGGCGCCGAGCCGCCTGCTTCCAGAATTCTCAGCTCGCGCTCAGACGCCGCAAGGCGCGATTGGCTACCTCGCTTGCTGCCAAGAGCAGCCGACGACGTCACGACCTGCTCAAGAGTCGCGATTCGGTCTACCAGGTTTGCTCGAAGCGCGGCCTGGGCACCGAGCACACGGCCTTGGCCATAGCCTTCCCTGACAGCGGTCTGCGTTGCCCCGCGGTTGGCCGCCACGGCCTTTACGAACATCCCGTAGTACTCATCGACGCGCGACTGCAAAAAGCGCTTCGCATCATCGCTGAGCGGTTGATAAGGGTTTGCCTCGGTCTTGTATTTTCCCGAGCTGATCACGGTGAATTGGAGGCCGGCCTGCTTCAGCATCTCGGAATGGTCCACGTGTGCCATGAACACGCCGATCGAGCCCACTTCGCCGCCCGGTGTTACGACGATTTCGTCGGCTGCAGACGCGAGCCAGTAGGCCGCGCTCGCAGCCAGGGAGTTGGCCACCGCGATCAGTGTTTTCTTGCCGCGTACGGTGGCAATGTTATCGATCAGCTCGGCGACGCCGTACACGCTCCCTCCAGGTGAATCTATATCGAGGACGATCGTGCTGACAGTATCGTCGACGGCGAGTTGCCGCAGCAGGGATCCTAGTGCCGCGGTAGAAACACTGCCACCGCCAAACATGGCGTCGAAAATGTCTCCGCGCTGGGTCATGACACCGTGGACCGGAACGATCGCCGTCTTCCCGACCATTGCCGTATTACGCGCCGCGCGCGCGGCTTCGCGGCCGGTGGCCGTTTCACCCGAGGCCTGCTTGACCATCTGCAAGGTGAGCGATTCGAGGGCCTCGGGCAACATGGCCCAAGGCTGAGAGAGGAAGTCCGATAATGTGGTGGGGGTTTTCATATCACTCCTTTGGGGTGTTGGGTGCACGCATGTGCATTGGCTTCGCGGATTTCATTATTTGCCGCGTATGCTTCTCTGCTCTCGTTCATCGGCATTCTCCATGTAGCCTAAGGAGCTCCAACTCTAGCTTGGCGAACTCAAAGAGCGTGGCGGCGTGTTCCGTCTTCAAAACGGCAGTTATCTCCGCTGCCTGCTGTTGCAGCGCTTCGTGTATGGCATCAACTTGCGCAGCACTCAGTGGCGAAGGGACTGCGTACTGGAGTTCCATGCTGAACGGCTTGCCGAGCGCATCCCATCGCGCACGTAGCTTCGGCAGCAGATCCGCAGCCTCTTCCGGTGAAGCGCCCAAGGCGGACAAGAAGTCCGACAACCCCACGGCCACGCCTTGCCATTGACGCTCGTCTTTCTCGGGAAACTGGTAAATTGTGCCCATCACGCCTCAGCTTTCTTTCATGGCGTCGATCACGATCAGGAACCAGGAATCGTTAAGGGAAAAATCGGAGCGTGGGTTTTCAGGAAACTGCAGAACGGTCATCTTTTTCTCCTCCTCGGTTATCCCTTGGCCATGCCGATGATCTTGGCCAACGGGCCGCCGCGCACAAGCTCGGCCCCTACTGCAACCAGTGATCTCCGTTCAATCGAACCGTGCAACGCGATGATCGTGGACTCGAGCCTGGCGATAGCGCCGGGGTCTGCGCCACTTGCATCGATGTAATACGTATCGCCGCCACCGGCCGGCGCCCTGCTCTGCTGGCCAGGCGTCTGAATGGTGACGCGCTCACCCGGCGTGGCCATGAAGTGCACGGGCTGGCTATCCGTACTACCCGATCCGCCGACCATAAAGCTGCCTCCTGTGGCGAATCCATCGGATTGACCGGCGGGCACCTGCGAGCCTGTGCCGCCCGTCAACGCTCTCCACGCATCGGCGAAGGCACCATTGCCCGCTAACATCGCGGACAATGGCGCGATCACCGATTGCTGCATACGGATGCGGATGAGGTCGCTGACAATTGAATCGGCCAGGCTGCGGAAATCCAGCTTGCCGGTCTTGGTGAAATTGACCAGCGCGTCTTCCATCGACTTGAAGGAATTGACGACCAGCCCGCGCGCCTGTGCCGCGCTGTCAGAGGCGGTCCTATAGACCTCAGCCAAGCCCGACGTAATACCGACCAGGAAGCCGCTCTGTCGCGTGTATGCTTCCGCTTCGATATCGAGCACGTTCTTCTGATGATCTTTATCGAGCTGCAATAGCTTCTTCTGCCAGAACGCGCGATTGCTGTAATCCTCCATATAGCGCTCATGCAGGAGTTGCTGCTTTTCGATCCAGTCCTGGTCTTCGATTTCGCGTTGCGAGCGCATCCCATCGAGGATTTGCACCAGGCGATCCCTTTTCTGCGTCCCATCGAGGACGCCAAGACGCCGGTTTTCCTCTTCCTGGAATGTGAAGTTCATGTCGCTCGCAGCAGCACGCTGATTCTGTACCGCCTGGGCCGAGGACCTGCCGAGTTCCTCAGCCAGTGTTTCGAATTCGCGGCTTTCCTTGAGCTGGGCGTCGACATAGTCCGCCAGCATTTCCTGCGCGGCCGACTTCTGCTTGATGGCGGCCGCGGCATAGGCGTCGCTCAGTTCGTCCGCCAGCGGAATCAGCTCTTTCATGAGCTTCTTCTGCGCTTCGGCGCGGGCCTGAGCCTCCTCCGCCTTCTGCGCATTCGCGGCCCGGCCGCGCGCGATGACTTCGGCCACCGTCATGCTGTTCTGTTCCTCCGGCACGATGGAGGGGCGCAGTCCCGGCGGCAGCTTGCGCACGTCGTTGACGGTGAGTCCCGAACCCTGAAGCGCCTTCAGCGGATCGCCAGCCGGGGCCTGTAGCAACGGCTGCAGCTTGCCGCCGTTGTAGAGCGGGTTTTTCTCGAAAGCCTTGTTCTGTTTGATGATGGCCTCGGTGACAGCGTCAAGGCCATCGGCGATCAAATGCAGGCCATTGACGACGACGATCTGCACCGGACCTGTCTTGCCAACACCCTTCAGGAACTCATCCCAGGCCTTGGTGGCCGCCGTGGTGGCGCCCAGAAGGCCGGTATTCATCGCACTGGCAACGCCTCCGATATGTCCCTCGATCTTCTTTAGAATAACTGCCGCCGCATCCTCTACGCGCCCCTGATCAATAAAATTTTGGATTGAATCCTTCTGCGTCTGCGACAGGTTGCCGAACTCCTTGCCCAGCGCCTTGACGCCGTTGATGGGATCGGCCATCGCTCTGCCGATAAGCTGCGATGCTTCGACCATGTTGTGTCCCGAATACTGCGCATAGTCGGTGGTATCCTTAAGCGCGCGGTCGAACATTTCACTATGCAGGTGCCCGAATTTCAGCAAATTGGCCTGTGCGTTTTGGATGCCCGTAATATCGAAGGTTGTCGACTTCGACAGGGTTTCGGCCATCTTGTCGATCTGTTCGCGCGTATAACCGGACGTATCGCCGGTGGCGCGAATCACAGCATTGAGCCTGTTGCTGGATTGCTCCGCCAAACTCGCGGCTTTCACCGATTCCTTGAACAGTTCGGACACGCCTACTCCGCCGAGTATGGCTTCGAATGCCGTCGCCGCCTTCCCCAAGGATTCCACGAAATCGTGCGAGGCCTTGCTCACTACCCTCGTGGCGCTCTCCATATCCTGCTGCAGGCGCGCGACGTTGGCGGACATTTCCACGACCAGGGTGCCAACTTGAATGCTCATTCTTTCGTCTCCTGTTTAATGCAAATATCAGATCCGCAATCGTCTCCCGCATCGATCGATTCACCCTTCGCTGCCGCTTCGTCCGCGGCGAACTGGAGATGCAGTTTGCTTATCTTCCTTTGCAGCTCGGCTCCGATGCGCAGGGCCTCTCGATTCTTTTCAAGAACTACTTCGCGCAGCTGCTCGACCTCATTGACCAAGGTCTGCATCAAGCAGATATCCTGCAAAATGTCCGGCGGGATCCCGCTGGAGGGGCCAGCGGCCAAAGCTGTCGCCGGTAGTTGGATAGAGCGCGACCTGCCTCTCGCAGTGCGTCGGGTACTCATGCGCCACTCCTCATCGAAATTGACTCCAATTTTTCCGCTTCTACTACGTCGGCAAAGCGCAGACCCAGGACTGCCATGCCCCTTTGGGCGTCCGAGAGGAAGAAGTGGGCTCTTCTATTTTTTTCTCGAGATGCCTTGCGCAGCTCCGCGGCTTTGATCTTTAGGCTGCGCTCGCGCCTCGCCGCCGCTTCCGCAACATCGAATCCCGGGCCCGCGCCAAGGCCGGCGAGGCGTTTCTCGATATCCACATGAACGCGATGTGCTGCTTTGTTCTTTTCCCTGGCAACATCGCGCAAACGCGCCGCCTCGTCTTTCAGGGCGCGCGCCTTGCCGAGGTCCTGCAGGACGATCGCAAGCACATCTGCGAGCGATCGAAGGGGCGCGCCGTGCCTGCTCGAGTGTTCTGGGCCGGGCATCACGCGTCCCCCTGCAGGATGGCCGCGAGTTCATTGAGGGCACGCTGTGCCAGATGGGTTTCGATCAGGCCCCTGGCCAGGCCGAGCGTGACACCAGCGATGTTATCCAGATGCGCTGACTGCGGATCCGCAACCAGGGTTTTCGCGGTTATTTGGAGTGAGCGACACCTGTCTCGCGTATTGCGCTGGGTACTCATGCGCCATCCCTTGTCCGCAATGAATCGGAAAATCCCGCGACCAGACCCGTAGCGAATAACTCGGCCTCTCGCTTCAATGTGAGATCGATCATGTCCCTGGCGAGATCCAAGACCACCGTTCCGACCCGATCGACGTGCCCCGTATTGACGTCCTTCGCGGTCCAGAGGAGAGAGAACACGAGGTTGCACATTTCCTCACGAGGCAACGCCGGCAGCTGCGCCGCGGCCTGGCGCTTATCGTATCCCTGGCGACGGTGCTCCTCGGTTGTCAGGGCGGCGCGTATAACGGCCCCGAATGCCGGATATTTTCGGGACCACTTTCCCGTCAGTTTGTACAGGACCGCAAGTTCCTTGTCCTGCAGATCAGCGAAATTCATAAGAGGTACCCTGTCGATATTGAGGGAGGGATATAGGGGGGGGCATAAATTCGCGGGCATAAAAATCTGGTTAGCAGCGCGGTCGAGGAAAGGAAATGTTTGAAGATTTGGACCGCCCCTCCCCCATAGCCGCTTACTGCTTGCTTGCCGCCCCTCCACCATAGCCGCTTACTGCTTGCTTGCCTCTATGCTTGGCATAAGACTCAGGCGAAGCTTGGTCAGCGGCACGTCTGGCGCCAATACTTCACCGTTCATCAGACGCGGAGGCTTGAGCTCGAACTGACGGAGCGGCTTCTCCAGTTTGCTGCCCATTGTTTGTAGTCGCTCCGTCACTTCAGCGCTTGTAAGAGCTTCCAGCTCCCAGTCCCACAAAACATTCTTGTTTTTTTCCAAGATCAGCCGAAGACTCGTGACTTCCTTCACGTTGCTGATCTCGATGCTTCTCACCTCTCCAGTTTCGTAATTTTTTTGTCGAAGGGTCCCGAACTCCATGCGCGAAATAAGTTCGTCCCGCAAACAATCGAGGAAGAAACGATAGTCGGCCAGCCGATGATCTGCGCCTTCACGCAGTTTAAGAACGATCTCCCGAGTTGCCTCACCCTCTTTTAGCTCCATGCCGTAGGCGCCCATAGCGGCCTCTTGGCATTCGTCATTGCACTGTTTCAGCCGGTCTTTGGCAGTCTGCAGGTCGATCGCCGCTTTTTCTGCGCGCTTTAGGGCATTGCGTCGACGCTCCTCAAATATCCCCGGGATGGCCTGAAGGTGCGTAACAAGCCCTTGGCGAGTCCTGACTTCTTTGGCTTCATAGTCTGCGAACGCCTTTTCCGAGAGGGGCGAACCCAATATCGCCTCGACCTTTCGGCGAATTGACTGGGATACAGGCAGTTTTTCGAAGTCCTTCTGATTGCTCATGCTTCAACTCCTATCGTGCGTTGATGAGGCTCGCCGGTTGCTACGGCGGGAGATGGTAAATCGGGGGAGTGCACACATATTCACGCGCCTGCCCTTAACCCGAGCTGCGTGGTTAAAAGGCGGAGCGACCGAGGCCTGCGCTAACAGACCTCGGCCACCCCGAAGCCGCCGGTCACGGCCGATGGCGCCGGGGGTTTGAGGGTTTACGGGGGTCACTGCCTTACAGCTATCTATATATTGCATATGCATGCAATTTTTCGCGTATAGATAGAGGGATACCCCCATAACAAACGAAACATTCAAAATGGAGCCTCCCGAGTAGGGTCTGCGATTACCTTCCACAGCACTTGCCCCGACTTGATGCCCGCCCGCCGGAAGCTAAGGCCGTCGTGGATCCGGTTTTCGTGCCTGGCAAGCCATCGGCCAAACCGCCGGCCGTTGATCGAACCGTGATCGCTTGCAATCGCCATCACCGCGACCTTCAGCTCCTCGTTCTGTAGATCGCAGCACTCGATGACCTGGTCAACTTTGGCGGCATCGCCATTGAAGACCTTGTACCAGGCGGTGAGTACGGCGGAATGCTCCAGGCGCGCAGGGTCTTCGAGCTCAAGTCTGTCCAGCGACTTACAAGGGTCCGGGAGCCCAGCCCAGACGATTGCGGCGCGGACCAGATTGGACCATTCTTCAAAACGGCCCCAGGGAGCCACCAGATCGGCCGGAGACACACCGCTGGAAAGGAAGCCACGCATGATCGTCAGCGCAGCCGCAACCAGCTCCGCACGATGCGCAACGACGTGTTCGTGAATATCTGTCGTGAACGATCGGCGCTCGGGATGCTCGGTCTTCGGATCCAGTCGGACCAGGAGGGTGCGGGTTGTCAGATCGCCGGCAATCACCAGGTTGTTGCCGGTCGCCAGGAAGAGGACGCAAGTCGGAACGGATACTGTCCCAGTCTTGCCAAGTGGCCGCCCCCTGAATGTCTCGGCAGTCAGGATCGAACACAAGGCATCGGAATTGATCGGCCGCTCGACGTTGTCGATAAGAACAACGGGATCTCCGTCCATCAGGACGCTCAACAGTAATTTCTGCTCTTCGCTTGGATCCTGCGAATGCTGCACAACCGCCGGCGCGCGGCCTGTGGCAATCCACGACGGCAGACTCATGATCAACGTTTTGCCCGACGCCATGACAGGCGCGGTCGACGCGATCAACGGCGCGCTGCGCAGTCGGCAACGAACCAGGGCGGTAAGGATCGCGCTAAGCGCTACGGAATAGTCGTGTGCCTCTTCGAACGGAAAGTCTGACAGCATCTCGGCAAACGCATTCAGCGCGGCTTTAATCTGATGCGCCGAGGGTTCGTGTGGAATGACGGGGAAATCTTGGTTCCCGCTATTGAAGAGCAGTCCGGTCGCAGCGTCGTAGCCTGGTGCCTGCAGGATGCTGCCATCCGGCCGGATCGTGGGAGCCTCGATTGTTGCTACGAGAGGCGGCAGGTGCCAATTGCCGCCGCGGGATAGATAGGTCCGGGCGACGATTTCCGGACAGACGATTTTTCGAAATCCCTGCTCGCGTTTATCGAATCGCACCCAGTCGGCGCGTTGCGTGAAAGATTCGCGGATATGCGCGACATCCACCGTAACGATTCCGAGCGCGCCATCGCTCCTCGATACCCCGCGTGCAGTAATCGCCGGCCGGCGCACGACGCGCACGGGGAGTCCCCCTCGTTGATAGAGAGATGGATCTCCTGGATGACTCAGCATCGCCGCCTCGGCGAGGTCGACCACTTGCGGGAGGAGATGCTCGCTCCATTCGATCTGGGGCCACTTGCCTTCGACGATCGCCTGACGGAACGCGCCGACAGAAGCATCAAATATATCGGAGTTGCTGGTCGCATTGAGGCCAGCGCCGGCCACGCCGATTGCTCCGGACTCCGCGGATATTTTTGCAACGGGATCGGCCATTGATGAGTCACGCTCGATGCGGACCGCTAGCGGCTTCGGCGATTCGTTTGAGATCACCTCTCACCGTCTCGACAGGCCAGGCGTTTAATTTGGCCGTCAACTTGAATGGCGGCGAGATGCGGCCGCTTTTCCTCATGCGCCAAATCGTTTGATTGCTAATGCCTCCCAAGAGAAGGCAATACGCGTGCTGAAGAATGTAACCTTCGGTGGGCAACGTCACAACTTCAGCCGGGACCTGCGCAGAACGAATGGGCGCGCCCATTCAGGCGACCATCCGGCGAGCATCGAGCCAGGCGTTGAACTCATCTACATCTAGGTAGATGCGCCGTCCCATTCGGACAATCGCATTGTCGAGGCCGTTTGATCTGGCCTCTTGGATATACGACCTGATTGCAGCTTCGCTCATCGCGGGAGTCGCGATCTGGCGAATGGTACGGAGTTTTGAGTAATCCATGCATGCCCCCATTAATCTGAACGCGGGACCATGATGGCGCGACGATTGAAAACCTCCAGCACGTAAATTTCCGAAATTCGCGGAAATGCACTGGAAATGCTTGTTGCAGCGACAGATTTACGGCTTTAAGAGCTTTTCGGTCTCGTAATAATATTTCTTGACGGTAGGCGCTCCGAGCTTCAGCTCCTTCGCCACCTTCTCAAATAACTTTGGACCGATCGCGAGTTTGGAGTTGTTGTTGCGTTCCCGAATAACCGTAGTCCACACCAGAAGCCGCCACTTTTCTCCTAGCTTTAATTTCTGAATCTGCAAGCCTTTGCGAAATGGACGGCCAAATGCTTCGTCCCACGATTTCGCTTCATGATTCACGATCTTATCGAAACACTCCACGTACTTTTGAGCGAGCCACGGCGGCAGCACGATACCGTGAAATGAGCAAAATCGAATCGCCCAGAAAAGCGCAAACGAATCTCCTTGCTCGACACGTTTCTCGATCTCACTTACTTTTCTTGCCGCTTGCCATTGTGCCAATGGCCTCCTCGGATCGGTGATGCTTACACCGGGCTTCGCTATGTAGACGATGTCGGCGGCTTGAGCTTCGGCGTAAGTGCAATGTGGGTCGAATGACATGCAAGGCACCCTCCTTCCAGGGAGCGCCTTCAAAGAGAGAAGCTGAGCCAGGCGGGTGAAGGGGCCCGCTTTTTGGGAGCTACCCTAGGCTCAGAAAAATAACTATATCGCGATCGACGTGCGCCGGGTAAGTCGGGGTTTCGTATGACTGCATGGAACGGGACCTATATCGCGTCACTGAGTGCTATCGCCTTTGGTCTCGCGCAGCGTCTTCAGTAATTGTTCGGCAGATCGTCTCGAGGACGGCGCCGCACTTTCCAGCAATTCCTGCAGCGCCGTGCCTTCCTCGAACAATTTCGGATTCCGCAGCCGCGCGAAATCCGAGGTAACTACGGATTGGCAAAAATGCACAACGTTGACGAACTGCAACAACGATTCCGCCGCGTATAGGGCCTGCGTGCGGTTTTTGTCGCCCATCTCGCTTCCGACATCACGAACCAGGTCGCTGATGGCCGCCGCGCGGTTGAGGTAATCGAAGACTTCATTATCGACTTCGAAATTCATAGCCATCAAAACGTCGTTAATGAGGTTGATGGCCTCCTCGAGCGCCCAATCACCGACATCGATCTTGGCCACGCCGGCCGCAGCCAGGATGCCCGCGGCATTGTTGATGGCGATCGCGGCGGCGTTGAATGTTTCATAGTCTTTGAAACAGTCGCGGATGGGTTTCTGCGTAGATGATTCAGTCATGATCTATTTCTCCTTTGCGTATTGCGTTAACCATGCGATCCGGGTGTTAAATCATCAGCTGCTAAATTTTCCTCTTGCATACAGGTCGCCGAAGGGCAGCCACATCGCTTCGAGCAGGCGTTCGTAGGACAAGTACCCGCGCGCGCACGCCTCCACGAGGCGCCAGGCCTTCCCATTGTCATTCGTCAATCGAATGATCATCCGATGAAGCTTGGCGCGGTGTTCCGGGCGCTGACGCAGGAACCAGACTTCAAACTTGTAGGCTCTCGGATCCATGCCGGCGATCATGGCCCATCGTTCGGGTGTATCCGCATGCAATGGAAGTTCTAAGCCGACCAACCAGTCGAGCGAAACGTCGAGAGCCATTGCAAGCCTGGTCGCGTAAATTGCCGACCGAGGTTCCCGACCATCTACGAGCCATCGGCGCGCCGTGGTTCTAGTGATCACGCCCGCGGCGGCAATCCGACGTCCCTGGTTGCGAACAGAGACCACACCATCAAATTCGAGAACGCGCCTCAGTCTTGCGGCGAATGTGGAGTCCAAGGTCACCTCTCCGGGCCCGCTGAGCTGGAATTGCGGCACTTCTCTTCCCGCATCATTTTGACGGTCTCAAGCTCGTTGATCTGCCATACGAGATCGCTCTTGACGCCGGTCAGGACGGAGCAGATCGAAATCGGGGCCCCTGGAAAAACTTTTACATGACCGTGGGCCGCCGCGCTCTCCCCCGCAGGATAGAAGGCAGCGACGGCCAATCGCGCAACCTCGATGCGATCCGAAATTTTCGACAAGGTTTCGATTGCGTTGTCAAAGATCTCGTCCGCGCTCTCGTTGGGCAGCGCGCCCGCGATTAAATGGTTTTTATCCATGGTGCAGCTCCCGATTGGCGATTTTGGACAACGTAAGGACGGTCTCGAGCATTGAATCCGTCATCTGCTCAACGCAAATCGAAAGCGTTTCGCCATCTACGCCGTTCTCGTGTTGTTTCGCGAGTGCGTTCAGCGCGCGAAGCCCCTGGTCGAGCTTCATGCTGGCAATTTCTACCTCGCGGAGGCCGGACTTGATACGATTCTTCGTAGCCATGATGCAATCCCCCTATTCAGGTTGCGCTGTGGTCAGCCGGTCCAGGTGGTGAGTCACCTGTGGCCGGCGCTATGGAAGTGCACACGATCTACCCGGGCACCACGCCTTGCAGCAGGGAATTAGCAAACCAATTCTCCCTGTACCCGCCTAAGCAAGTCGATCCCAGCCCAGATAGCCAGGTACAACTGATTTTGTCGCGGCGAAACTTTTCCTGAGTCAAGCTCCGTCATCGCAAGATTGAGAATGCTGAGTCGCCATCGCAAATGGCGCAGGCCTCCAGATAACCCGTGAGATTTCATGGCTCAGCGCCCACTGATCATCTGAACTTAGCCCCGATCCGATCGCCTGGTTTAAAGGAAGGGAGGCCGAGTTGACCAAATCGAAGGCCTCACGCGGTTTGCGAGCGTTGCGTTTGCTAACATGCGTAGTAGCCATGATGCGAACCTCCTTTTCAGGTTACGTTGTGGTCAGCCGGTCCACGCGTTTCCGCGCGTGCGGCCGGCGCTTCAGCGTGCAGGCGTCTGCACGTTTTCTAACGTACTTTTAAGACAGGAATACATGCGCGGAAAAGATGAGCCACTAAATACCCCATCACTACATTGCCATCTTCAATTTTTCCTTTGAACCTCTCAATGGAATATGCATGGTGAAAAACAGTAGTATCAACGTCGCCATCGCAAATGGCGCAGGCCTCCAGATAACCCGTGAGATTTCATGGCTCAGCGCCCACTGATCATCTGAACTTAGCCCCGATCCGATTACGCAATTTGGCACTACGTCCATCACGTTTACCATTCCTACTCTCCTCAAAAAGAAAGGCTCGCTTTCATCCAGCTTTCCGCAAGCTGATTACTTTGTCGGCCGGCTGTTCACACCGGACCAGAAAATCGGCCCAGAGCGCCAGTGCCTTCCGGCGTTCCTCGAAATAGTCGCCACGATCGTAAACGTCCACCAGGCCGCCCAGGGTGTGATTTAGGCATTTCTCCGCGGTGATGATATCGACGCCGAGCTTGCCCAAATGCGTGCGCGCGGTGCGGCGCAGATCGTGAGGCGTGAACCTGGGCGAGTTCTTCAGCCGTTTTATTGCCTCGTTCAGAGTGTTCTGCGAGATCGCTTGCTTCGGGCTCTGGCCGGGAATGACCCAAGCGCTGTTGCCGGCCAGCGTAAGCAGCTCTTTGAACCAGTCCACCACGACGGGAGCAAGCGGAATGACGATCGGCTTGCCGTTCTTGGCGTTCTCTTCGGGGATGGTCCAGGCGCCGCGATCGAGGTCCAGGTGCTCCGGTCGTGACAGACGCAGTTCGACCTTGCGGACGCACGTCGCCAGGATGATTTTCACGGCGAGTGCATTTCTCGCGCCGATTCCCGACAAGTTCGCCAGGACAGTGCGCAGTTGATCTTCGCTCAGCGTGACGCCGGGGCGGATTGATTTCTTCTTACCAAGGATTGCGCGCAGTTTCAGCCCTGCGCAGGGATTGGACTTTGCCACTTGCTTGGCCACGCCGTGCGAAAAAATGACTGACGTGATCTCGAAGGCCCGTCGACCGGCAGAGTCAGATCGCTTGCCTACCTGCTCGGCCATCTGGACGATATGGCCGCCGCCTACCTCCTCGATCCGCAGATCGCCTATGCGCGGCAGGATGTCCCGTTTGAGGAACTGGCGAATGATCCTTTGCGTGTCCGGCGTCAAATCCGGAAGGGCTCGCGCATCGTAGTCGGCCGCGAGCTCTCGGAACGTCTTGGCGGCCTTAAGGGCGAGCTTGGAGCGGCGCCGGTCCGCAACCGGGTCAATGCCCTCGTTGATCCTGGCGCGTTCCTTGGTGGCTTTTTTCTGCGCTTCCTTGAGGCTGCAATCCGAATATTTCGAGATGGTCAGCCAGTGCGGCTTGCCGGCATGGCGATATCGAAGTTGCCAGGCCGCACCGGTGGCAGTGATTCGGAGCGATAGGCCGCTGCCATCGCCGACCGCGACCACAACAGGCTTGTTCTCCTTGAGCAGCGCTTGCAGCTTTTGCTCGTTCAGCTTCGCCATCGCGATTCCAATTGTTCAACTGTCGCCTGGAGCGTAGCTACACATTTAGCTACACACAACGGACGGAATAGAACGGAATGGAAGGAAACGATTAGAATCGCTGAATACTGCTTTTCGCATTCCGCTCAATACTCTGCATCAACAAACCGAAATGCAGAGGAATGATTGGAAACGATGATCGGCAAAAACAATCTCATTGTACAACTGTCCCGACCGCCTCACGATCCACATGAGCAAGGCATTCACCAGGGAAAACGACCAGGACGACGAGGATCAGGGTGCCGGTGCGCCCCCTATTCCGGCGGGTTTGAAGAACTACATTACGCCCGCGGGATTCAAGCGGCTCAAGGACGAGGCGTTGCATCTGCTCGACAAGGAACGTCCGGAACTCGTGAAAGTCATTCAGTGGGCGGCCTCCAACGGCGACCGCTCGGAAAATGCCGACTACATTTACGGCAAGCGCCGCCTGCGGGAAATCGATCGTCGCATCCGCTTCCTGACCAAACGGCTGGACGCTGCGGTGGTGGTGGATCCGGCTGCGCGCGAGGACACGGATCAGGTGTTTTTCGGGGCCACCGTGACGGTGCTGGAGCAGGATGGCTCAGAAAAAACCTACAGCATCGTCGGCATCGACGAAGCTGACGTGTCGCACGGCCGGATTTCCTGGATCTCGCCACTCGCGAAAGCCCTCATTAAGGCCCGCGAAGGTGACACGGTGATCGTCAGGACGCCCGGCGGCGACGAATCTCTCGAAATCGTCAGCATCGAATACAAGGCCATCGATTAAAAATACCAAAGACCAACGCGTTCACCGCAGAGGACGCGGAGGAAATACTATTACAAGTTGGACCCCCTGCTATTCATGAAGCCGTTAAACATTGATTTCCTGACCGCGTATGACGACCAGTCTCTGCTCGGAGAGCTTCGTCGCATCGCGGGAGCGACTGGCTCCAATACAGTTACGAAAGCCGACCTTAAAAAGATCGGCCGGGTCAGTCATTCGGCCGTTGTCCGCAGGTTCGGTTCACTCCGTCGGGCACTTGAACTTGCGGGACTGAAAAGCGAGCGTTTTATGAAGGCGACGGACGATGAGTTACTCGCCATCATCATCGAGCTTTGGCAGCAGGTTGTTGAAAAAGAGGGTCGCACTCCTCAAAAAAAGGACTTGAAGGAATACGGATTTCCTGTGTCGAACGACACCATTTCTCGCCGATTCGGAACTTGGCGAAAGGCTCTTGTTCGTGCACACGAATCAATCACTGAAGAATCGGTCTCCAACGAAGAGCCGATCACGCCGACGAACGTGACTCGCAAACGAATCGCCCTATCTATCAGAAAGCGCTTCTTCGTTCTCAAGCGCGACCATTTTGCGTGTGTGCGATGTGGAGCTAGTGGCGTTGGTGTCAAACTCGAAGTACATCATCGCTTCCCTTTTGCGAAGGGTGGGAGCGACAATCTATCCAATCTTGATACGCTCTGTTTCGAGTGCAATCGCGGGCAGCGTGATACCGTGGTCTAGCATGGCGCCCAACCTCGCCCCCTTCGGTCGCTTGACGCCCCACCGGCCAGAGAGACGCTTGTCAACTGTACGGTAATGGAACATACGGCGATCCATGTGCCGGTTTTGAATTTACCAATGCGTGCGCATTTCTTGCTCCGGTCTTCCTCTGCGTCCTCCGCGTCCTCTGCGGTTAACGTGTCTTTAATTCCACGCCTTGCCGAGCATCGTAACCAGCGGTCCAAGTTTCGGCGGGCTAGCTTCGAGGCTGACCTTCACGCCTGCTGCCACGAGCGCGTCGCTGCATACCGGACCGATCGAAGCCACCACCACCGAATTCAGATTGCGGCGCAACTGGTCCGCGCCTCCGCGTTGCCCCGCCACGGCAAACAGATTGCGTACCTGAGAAGCACTGGTAAATACCGCCGCATCGATCTCGCCGCGCTCCAGCGCGGCGAGCAATCGCAGCAGCGGCTCGATATCTTGCGGCAGTGCCCACCGGTACGTCGGCACCTCGACCACAGCCGCGCCGCGCGCCTCGAGTCCCTCTTCCAGTCCGAGATTGGTTTCGCCGTAACGCTGCACCAGCACGCGCTCGCCGGATAATTCCACATTGCGGATCGCCGCCAGTACTTCGACGGTCGTGTAAGGTTCTTCGGCACTGATATCGATGCGCACGTTGCGGCCGCGAAGTACAGCGGTAGGTTTGGGTCCACGCACAGCAACCACGCCACTCGCAAGCAACGCAAGCAGTTGCTCTTCAAGGCCGAGCCGGTCGACCGCCTCGAACAACGCGCGAGTGCCGACCCCGGTCTGGAAGATCGCCAGCTTGACCGGATGCGCCGCCCAGTCCACGATCAATCGCCGGATCGCTTCCGGATCGAGGTCGGGTTCCTCCGTCAGCGCCGGGGCGCGAAACGCAACGCCACCCTCCTTCTCCAGCAGGGCGGCGAGATGTTCCCCGAAACGGCTCTCCAGCACGGCAATTCTCTTGTCTTTCATGTGCCTCATTCTACGAAGACATCGTGCCGGTGGCGAGATAACCCATTGGCTGGACAACCCTCGGTCACATGGTAATACCGTCCGCAACTTTGCGATGAACACCCGCGACCGCAAGAATATACAAATAGTCCGCAAGGATGTTCAACCAGGTCGGACAACCGGCAATAACAGACTAAAAGTCGGCAACCCTTTCCAATAAACGCTTCGCACCCCCGCGCGATAATTCGCCTCACGAATCGGGCAGTTTCAGGTAGTCGCGTTTGCCGGATCGGACGAATTTCCGCAGGAAAACGTTTTTATCAGGAGAGAATCATGAAAACAGTTTCGAAACTGATGTTGGCGGGTGCGGTCGCTTCGATGTTTGCCGCCGGCGGTGCGTATGCCGATGGCGCGAAGATCATGACCCGCAGCCCGGAAGCCGCCCAGGCGGATCTGGTGCGCGACTGGAATTTCACCGGCGGCGGAACCGCTGTTCCGGTGCGCGAACGTACCAAATCCGAAATGCAGGCCGACCTCGTGCGCGACTGGAACGGCCCGTCCAAGGCGACGATCGCCGCCGAGGATAAGAGCATCCCGCAAACCCGCACGGCTCAGCAAGCTTACGACGACCTGGTCCGCAACTGGGGCAGCTAATAACTGTCTGCCCCCAACCGAGAGCTGGATAGGGGAGCAAACGAAGCGTGACAGAACGGGCGACCAATCGGTCGCCCGTTTTCATTTGACGTGATCTTCTCGAAAACGTCTGGTCATTACTCGAAGTTACGAAGCGCAAATCGGGTATTTCGGGACACAGCGGACCATCAAGGCCTGAGCCGCTTCACCGCAAAAACAGCAAATAGAGCAACAGCAGATTCATCACCGCCAGCACCAGGCAGACCGCCTGCCAGCGCATCAGCCGGTTGCGCTCCAGCAGCGGGATGCGCTGCGGCGCCGAGACGGGATGCCGGTCACCGCGCTCCAGGGCAAGCAGCATCTCTTCGGCAGTCTCGAAGCGCTGGCTCTTCTCGCGCGCGACCGCCCGCAGCAGCAGGTTCTCCAGCCAGCTCGGGACATCCGGCCGATAACGCGTGGGCGGAATCGGGTCGGTGAAATGCGGCGTCTGGAACGGTTCGATCTCGCCGTAGGGATACCTTCGCGTGAGAAGGTGGTAGAGCGTCGCGCCGGCTGCATACAGATCGCTCTGTACCGTGGCCGGTTCACCCGTGAACAACTCCGGCGCCATGAAGCTCGGCGTACCGGGATTGCCTTGCAGTTCCGGATAGGGCACGCCGGCAGCCAGCGCGACCCCCATGTCGAGGATACGCAGCCCGCCGTTGTCTTCCGGCAGCAGGTTCGCCGGCTTGATATCGCGGTGAACGATGGACAGGCGTTGCAGGACGCCGATGCCCTTTGCGAGTTGCGTGCCGATGCGCACCACTTCCGTGATCGAGAAATGCCCGCCGCGATCCAGTTGTCCTTGCAGCGTCGCCCCGGCGTGATGGCTCATGACGTAGTACAACCAGTGCCTCGACGCGGACGACAGCGGGACGACCTGCGGGAAGTGCGCCGATACCAGGCGCTTTGCCAGCCACTCTTCCGCAAGCAGGCCTTCGCAACTTGCCCTGTCCTCGGCGAGCACGGGCTGCAGCGTCTTGAGGGCAAGCACCTGACCGGTTCGCCTGGAGCGCACCTTGTACAACAAGGTGGCGCGGGATTCATGGATCAACTCGATCACATCGAATTCATCGACCTCCCCTCCCGGCTTGAGCCGGGGCGGCACCGGCAACTGCAGGCCGACTCCGAGCATGTCGCGCCAGCCGTGCTCGGAAATTTCATCGACGCGCAGCACGACGGCAGTGGCGTTGTCCTGCCCGCCGGCGCGTAACGCAGCGTCCACCAGCGCCTCCGCGGCCAGCTTGGGATCCCGGTACAACTGCAGCAACCGGACCAGGTGCACCTGCCCAAGAGGTTCCCAGACGCCGTCGCTGCAGATCAGGAAAACATCGCCGGCGCGAAGCTCGCCGTCCGCGTAGTCGATGACCAGATGCCGGTCGAGCCCGACCGCGCGTTTGAGCACATGCTGCATGTCCGGGCGGTCCCACACGTGGTCCTGCGTGAGTTGCGCGCACTCTCCCCGACTGATCCGATAAATGCGGGTGTCGCCGACGTGCGCAAGATAGAAACGCTTGCCTCGCAGCACCAGCGCCGAGAGCGTGCTCGCCATTCCCGCCAGTTCGCTGTCCGCCGCGCCCTGGGCGAGCAGCCAGCGGTTCACTGCGGACAGCACGCGGTCGAGTGCAAGCGGTACCTCCCAGGTGTCGGGCGTGGCGTAATAGTCCCCGAGCAGGCTGCGCACCGAATACTCGGCGGCTTCACGTCCGCCACCCGCACCTGACACGCCATCCGCCACGACGGCGAGCACGCCCTTGGCCGCCAGTTCCGCCATCTCCGGCGTCGCCACGCCGAAGAAATCTTCGTTGCTCTCGCGCCGTCCTGCGTTGCTGGCGTGGCCGACGCACACCTTGAGTGAACTCTCTCCTGAAGCAGGCAGCGACTGGGTATGATTCGGCAAGACGCGAAGCTTCGCGAAGGCAGCCATGTCAGACTTTCGCCATCGCGACGTTCACGGTACCCCAGGTCGTGCGCCAGCGGCCTTTCACAAAAGTGAGCCCGATCAGCGCGATGATCGCGAGGCCGGCGAAAACCAGCAGACCGGACTGATAACTGCCGGTGAACTGCTTCGAGTAGCCTAGCGACGAGGCGAGATAGAACCCGCCCAAGCCGCCCGCCATGCCCACCAGCCCCGTCATCACGCCGATCTCCTTGCGGAAGCGCTGCGGCACCAGCTGAAACACCGCGCCATTGCCCATGCCGAGAACCAGCATCGTCAGCACGAACAGGGCGAGCCCCATCCATGCCTGGGGCAATCCGAAGCTGACGATGAACAAAAAAGTCGCCGCCAGGAGATACATCAGCGACAGCGATTTGATGCCGCCGACCCGGTCCGCCACGACGCCGCCGACAGGACGCAGCAGAGAACCGGCGAACACACAGGCCGCGGTGAAATAGCCGGCGGCCACCGGCGGCAGGCCGTACTGGTCGTTGAAGTAAATGGTGAGAGAGGATGCCAGTCCGACAAAACCACCGAAGGTCACGCTGTAGAAGAACATGAACCACCATGCGTCCTTGTCCCTCAGCACTTTGAAATAATCCGACAGCGGTTTCGCCGGCGGACAATCCGGGCTGTCCCTGGCCAGAAGCAGGTAGGCCACCAGCACGATGCCGAGCGGGATGACCGCCAGCCCGAATACATTGTTCCAGCCGAAGGCCAGCGCCAGTCCGGGTGCGAACAGTGCGGCGAGCACCGTGCCCGAATTGCCGGCCCCGGCGATGCCCAGCGCAGCACCCTGATGCTCGGGCGGATACCAGCGCGAGGCCAGCGGCAGCGCTACCGCGAACGATGCACCCGCCACGCCGAGCGCCACACCAAACATCAGCAGCTGGTTGTAGCTGTGGATTCCGACGAGCCACGCTGTCAATAGCGCGGCAATCACGAGCACCTGCCCGATCGCGCCCGCCAATTTTGGTTTGAAGTGATCCACCATGATTCCCATGATAATGCGCAGCAACGCCCCTGCGAGAACCGGCGTAGCCACCATCAGTCCTTTCTGTGCCGCGGTGAGGCCGAGATCCCTGGCGATTTGCACGCCGAGCGGGCCGAGCACGACCCAGACCATGAAACTCAGATCGAAGTAGAGAAAGGCCGCCAACAGGGTCGGCCAGTGGCCGGATTTGAGGAACGAGGATTTCATTGCAGCTCCCGCGAGAATGATCGGACGTTGATGGATTCTGGATTCACAGTTGCGATTTCGTTGTACGCGAAGTGTCAGATCTGCAGGTAAACCTCGCCCGCTTCCACCTTCACCGGAAAAGTCGCCGCGCATCCCTCGTCGGGCGCAACGGCCTTGCCATCCTCGAGACGGATGGTCCAGTTGTGCAGCGGACACGCCACGTGGCGGCCGAAAACGATTCCCTGCGACAGCGGCCCGCCTTTGTGCGGGCAGTGGTCACGCAATGCAAATACTTCGTCGGTGTCATTTCGGAACACCGCGACATTGCCATGCGCGGTCCTTACCACTCGCGCTCCCAGCCTGGGGATCTCCGACAGCGGACAGACCCTGCGCCATTGCGCAACGGTGGAGACGTCGTTCATTTTCATATCGAGAGCTCCTCGAATTCGTGTGCCGCCGAGCCTTTGATGCGTTCAACCCAGGGATCCTTTTCGTCCTGCAAGGCGAATATCAGCCGCTCGTAAAGCGCCTTGCGATTTGCCGGGTCTTCCATCAGTTGCTTCCTGATGTAGTCCATGCCCACGCGCTGGATGTAGTGCACCGTGCGGTCGAGATAGCGCGCCTCCTCGCGGTAAAGCTGAATGAAGGCGCCGGCGTACTCGAGCACCTCCTCCTTTGTCTTCACCTTGACCAGAAACTGGGCGACTTCGGTCTTGATGCCACCGTTGCCGCCGATGTAGATCTCCCAACCCGAGTCCACGCCGATGACGCCCACGTCCTTGATACCGGATTCGGCGCAGTTGCGCGGGCAGCCCGACACCGCCATTTTGACTTTGTGCGGGGCGTACATCTTCCAGAAGGCTTTCTCCAGGTCGATGCCCATTTGCGTGGAATCCTGCACGCCGAAACGACACCACTCCGATCCCACGCAGGTCTTCACGGTACGCAGCGCCTTGGCGTAGGCGTGGCCGGAGGGCATGTCCAGTTCGCCCCACACCCTGGGAAGGTCTTCCTTGCGCACGCCAAGCAGATCGATGCGCTGACCGCCGGTTACCTTCACCGTCGGGATCTTGTATTTATCGACCACGTCGGCGATGCGGCGCAGTTCTCCGGCAGTGGTCACCCCGCCGAACATGCGGGGCACCACCGAATAGGTGCCGTCCTTCTGGATATTGGCGTGCGCGCGTTCGTTGATGAAGCGCGACTGCGGGTCGTCCTCGGCCTGGTGCGGCCAGGCGGCGATCAGGTAAAAATTCAGCGCCGGCCGGCAGCTGGCACAACCGTTCGGCGTATGCCATTCGAGCGCATCGATGACCCGCGGAATGGACAACAGTTTCTGCGCGCGGATCGCCTTGCGCACCTCTTCGTGCGTGAGTTCGGTGCAACCGCACATCGGTTTGGTGACGGTAGCCTGCGGCGTGTAGGCGCCGCCGACGGTGGAAGCGAGGATCTGCTCCACCAGCCCGGTGCAGGAACCGCAGGACGAGGACGCCTTGGTGTGCTTGCGCACGTCGTCCAGGGTGAACAACCCCTTCTCCTTGATCGCGCGGGTGATGCTGCCCTTGGCAACGCCATTGCAGCCGCACACTTCCATGATGTCGGACATGGCCGCGGCCTTGTTCTGGCCCTGATGGCCGGCGTTGCCCAGGTGCGCCTGGCCGAACATCAGATGATCGCGGATCTCGGCGACGCTCTGGCCGTCGCGCATGAGCTGAAAAAACCAGGCGCCGTCGACCGTATCGCCGTACATCACGCTGCCGATGATGCGGTTGTCGCGGATCAGCAGCTTCTTGTAGATGCCGCCGACCGAGTCGTGAAGCACGATCTCCTCGGTGTCGGGCCCGCCGCCGAAGTTACCGGCGGAGAACACGTCGATGCCGGTGACCTTGAGCTTGGTGGACGTGACCGAGCCCTCGTAGCGGCCGATGCCGAACTGCGCCAGGTGGTTGGCGCACACCTTGGCCATCTCGAACAGCGGCGCCACCAGCCCGTAAACGATGCCGCGATGCGCCACGCATTCGCCGACGGCGTAGATAACCGGATCGAAGGTCTGCATCGTGTCATTCACAACGATGCCGCGGTTGCAGTACAGGCCCGCCGATTGTGCCAGATCGGTATTGGGGCGGATGCCCACTGCCATTACCAGCAGATCCGCGGCAATCTCCTGACCGTCCTTGAACCGCACCGCCGCCACGCGGCCGTCGCGGCCAACGATCTCGGCTGTTTCCTTCTGCAGCAGAAACCGCAGTCCCTTCTTCTCCAGGGACTTCTGCAGCATGTCGGCGGCAGTCTTATCGAGCTGCCGTTCCATGAGCCAGGGCATCAGGTGCACCACGGTCACTTCCATGCCGCGCAGCCGCAAGCCGTTCGCCGCCTCCAGCCCGAGCAGCCCGCCGCCGATCACCACGGCGTGGCGGAACTTGCCGGACGCTACGATCATTGCCTCGGTATCGGCGATATCCCGATAGGTGATCACGCCGTCGAGTTCCTTTCCGGGCACCGGCAGGATGAACGGGTTGGAACCGGTGGAAAGCAGTAGTCGATCGTAGCGCTCTTCGGTGCCGTCGGCGGCCACCACCTTGCGCGCCACCCGGTCGATTCGCACGATCTTCTTGCCGAGATGGAGCTTGATGCCGTTGTCCCGATACCAGTCCTCGTCGTTGAGCATGATGTCCTGCAAGGTCATCTCGCCAGCCAGAACCGGCGACAGCAGAATGCGGTTGTAGTTGGCATGCGGCTCGGCGCCGAACACCGTGATGTCGTAGAGATCCGGCGCGATCTTGAGCAGTTCCTCGAGCGCACGCGCCCCGGCCATGCCGTTGCCCACCATCACCAGCTTCATCTTTTTCATGTTTCCACCTCAAACAAGATTCAGAACCGTCCAGCCACGGATGAAACAGAAAACATACACAATCCGTTTTGCATGTTCTTCTTTGCGCCCTCTGCGTCCTTTGCGCCTTTGCGTTGAAAGCCCTTGACTTTGACTCTCATGCTGCGGCGATCTCCGCTTCCGCAGACCGTATCTGCGCAAAGCGCACGGCTTCGCCCACCACCACGATTGCCGGGCTTCCCAGTTCGGCGCGCGCGACCCGTTCGGCAAGATCGGCCAGTGTCGCGACCACGCTGCGCTGCGTCGCCAGCGTGCCGTTCTGGATCGCGGCCGCCGGCATCCCGGTCGGCATCCCGGCAGCAACCAGGCGCGCACAGATCGACGCGAGGTTCGCCATGCCCATGTAGATCACCAACGTGGTGCCGCTGCACGCCAATGCCCGCCAGTCGGGCTGCCGGTCATCGTGCGTATGGCCAGTGACCAACGTGACGCCACGGCTGCAGTCGCGATGGGTCACCGGTATGCCCAGCGCTGCCGGCACGCCGATGCCTGCCGTAATCCCGTTGACCACTTCCGCTTCGATGCCCGCAGCGCGCAGCGTCAGCAGTTCTTCGCCGCCGCGGCCGAATACGAAAGGATCGCCGCCTTTGACCCGGGCGACGACGCGTCCCGCTCGCGCCAGACGCACCATGAGCTTGTCGATAAACGCCTGTGGGGTGGATTTGCACCCGCCGCGTTTGCCCACCTCGATCACGCGGGCGCGCGGCCCGACGAACTGCAGCACTTCGCGGTTCACTAGGTCGTCGACCAGCACTACGTCGGCCTGCGACAGCACGCGCACCGCCTTCAGCGTCAGCAGCTCCACGTCGCCCGGTCCCACCCCCACCAGATAAACCTTGCCTTGCT
The DNA here is from genome assembly GCA_016194905.1 of Betaproteobacteria bacterium. NCBI lineage: Bacteria > Pseudomonadati > Pseudomonadota > Betaproteobacteria > Betaproteobacteria bacterium. The sequence continues at coordinate 58,863 of JACQAP010000015.1, read as the reverse complement.
TCATCATTTCAACTCCCAAATCGAAGACCTCTCTCGATCCGTTTTTGACTTTCCTCCGTGTTCTTAAGGCGCAGCACTTACGGCCGAAGCTGCCGTGTCCTCCGTGGTTCATCTTTGAAATCACGCGGCGGCACGAGCCTGCTGCGCCATGCGCCGCAATTCCGGCAGACACGATCCGCAACTGGTACCGCATTTGAGCTGCGCCTGCAGTTGCGCCAGCGTGGCGCCAGCCGCGACGCGCGCTTCGATTTCGCGCTCGGACACGTCAAGGCAATTGCAGACGATGCGTCCGCGACTGGATTGGCCCAGCGGCGGGCTCGCCACCGGCGCCAGGATCCACGGGCGCACGGTCTGCGCCGAACCGTTCTGCGCCATCAGATCCCTGAGCCAGTCGCGCGCCGCGGTCTCGCCGGTAAGCCGGGCGCCCACGACTTTTTCCCCCTGCACCAGCACGCGCTTGCAGATACCGCGGCGCGCGTCGCGATAAACCATCGCGCAGGCGTCATCGGAAAGTTCCAGGGCCACGTCCAGCGCGGCGATGAGTTCGTCTTCCGCGGGTGCTGCGCAGGCGGCGCGGAACAGCAGCAGCGGATGCTCGCGTCCGTACAACCCGCAGCTTGCGTAGGCAAAGCGCTCGAGCAGCGGCTGCACTGCGTGCAAGTACTTGAGCACGTCGCCGCTTCGCATCGCCACGAGTTGCCATCGGCAGTCGAGCTTTTCGACCTGGACCGCCGCATGCTTTAGCTCCGGCTGCATCGAAACCGGATCGAAGTCGGCTACGGTCAGTGTGTTGATGCCGCCGCCGCGCATGAATTGCGCGCCCCAGTGCATCGGCAGGTAGACCTGCGCCGGCCTTACTTCTTCAGAGGCCTGCACCCGAACCCTGATCTCGCCGCGCCGGCTCTTCACCCGCACGATGTCGCCGCCCAGCAATCCGCGGCGTTGCATATCCGTTGGGTTCATTGCCAGCAACGGTTCTTCCGCGTGATTGAACAGACGCGCGACGATCCCGGTGCGGCTCATGCCGTGCCACTGGTCGCGCAGGCGTCCGGTATTGAGGTGCAGCGGATAGCGTGCGTCGGTCTTCTCCGCCACCGGCCGGTACGGCGCATCCATGAAACGCGCGCGTCCGCCCGGGGTTGCGAATACGCCGTCCTCATATAAGCGCGCCTTGCCGGTGGCGGCACCTACGGGGAACGGCCACTGCTGCGGGCCGCGTGATTCGAGCAGCTGGTAGCTGAGTCCGGTCACGTCGAGGTCGCGGCCGCGCGTGGTTTCGCGGTGTTCGTTGAAAATCTGCTCCGGCGTGCAATAGGAGAAAAGCATGGGCGCATCAGCGCGTTCAAGCTTGCGTCCCAGCCGCAACGCAAAGTCCACGGCGATCTGCCAGTCGTGGCGCGCTCCGCCCGGCGGCGGAACTGCGGCGCGCACGCGCGAGATACACCGCTCCGAGTTGGTGACCGTGCCCTCCTTGTCGCCCCAGGTGGTGGCCGGCAGCAGCACGTCGGCGAATGGCGTGGTGTCCGTATGGGCAAATGCCTCCTGCACCACCACGCACTCGGCGCGCTTCAGGGCCTGCGCGACCAGCGCCTGGTTGGGCATCGACTGCACCGGGTTGGTACAGGCAATCCAGATCGCCTTGATCTCGCCCGTGCGCACGGCTTCGAACATTTCCACTGCGCTCTTCCCGGGCGTGGACGGGACCGAGTCGACACCCCAGAAGCGAGCGATCTCCTCGCGGTGCGCCGGGTTGGCCAAGTCGCGATGTCCCGACAGCAGCGTGGCCATTCCGCCTACTTCGCGCCCGCCCATGGCGTTGGGTTGACCGGTCAGCGAAAACGGTCCGGCGCCCGGCCGGCCGATCTGTCCAGTCGCCAGGTGCAGGTTGATGAGCGCAGCGTTTTTTTCCGTGCCCTGGGTCGATTGATTGAGCCCCTGACAGTAAAGCGACAGCGTCGCGCGGGCGCGCCCGAACCAGCGCGCCGCCTGGACGATGTCTTCGGCTGAGACGCCACAGATCTGTGCCACGGTCTTGGGTGTGTAGTCGGCCACACGGTTTTTCACCGCGTCGAAACCTTCGGTGTGCGCGCGGATGTAGTCGAGATTGCACAGGCCCTCCCACAACAGGACGTGCAGGATGGCGTTGAACAGCGCCACGTCGGTGCCGGGCAGGATCGCGAGGTGCAGATCGGCCACCGCCGCGGTATCGGTGCGGCGCGGATCGACGACGATCAATTTGAGCTCCGGATTCCTTGCGCGCGCGTCCTCGATGCGGCGGAATACGATCGGGTGCGCGTAGGCGGTGTTGGATCCGGCGATGAACAGACACTCGGCGTGATCGATGTCCTCGTAGCAGGCAGGTGGTGCATCGGCGCCAAGCGTGAGCTTGTACCCGGTTACCGCCGACGACATGCACAACCGGGAATTGGTGTCGACGTTGTTGGTACCGATCAGGCCCTTGGCGAGCTTGTTGAAGACGTAGTAATCCTCGGTCAGCAACTGCCCGGAGATATAGAACGCTACGCTGTCCGGGCCGTGGCTGCGAATGGCGCCGGCAAACTTTTCCGCGGCAAACTCCAGCGCCTCGTCCCAGCTCGCGCGTTCACGCGCCTCCTCGCGTCGGGCGCGCAGTTCCGGATACAGTGCGCGCGCGTCCGGTTGCACGGTCAGATGCAGCGTCGAGCCCTTGGTGCACAGGCGACCGAAGTTGGCGGGGTGATCGGGATCACCGCGCACGCCGGAGATGTGATTGCCGTCGGCTTCAATGATCACGCCGCAGCCCACGCCGCAGTAGGGACAGGTGGATTTGACCTCAGTCGCCATTCGGTCCAAGCTTTTTCTCCATTGCCGCACCTCACCATCGCTTGCATTCAGGCCAAAAAAAAGCGTCCATCAACGTGAGAAATTCGTCTCCCGTTCGATGGACGCCTTTGCCCAACCCGCCGGACATGCGTTGCCCGGCGAGCGTTAATCCATTCACTTATGCGCGAATGTTTGACCTTTGTCTGCAGCAAGATCCATGCTAATGGCTCGAACGAGTTCCAAATGATTGTCTGATTGGGGAAAAGAGGTATCGATCCGCCGCGCCAAGGACTTCGACGAGAAATATATCCGCTTTCATACGGTGCAACTTTTCCCCGGTTGCACCAATTTCACGCATGCAGAATCGTTATTCGAAGTTATAGATGAACGTGAGCCACAGCTTGTCGGTGTCACGCTTGCGCGCCGTAGCCGGGGCGAGCACGTCATCCTCGCGGAAGCTGGCGTATTCCACTTTACCCACCAGGCCTTTCATCAATGGGTAGGTGACGCCGAAGTCGAGTTCGTGACCGTAATGGATGCTGCCGAAATCGGACTTGAAGTCGTGGTATTCCGCGCTCCACTTCGCCTTGACCACCGAACCGCCCACGGTGAGGTAGCTGTCACGGATACCTTGTTTAGGCGTAGTCAGAAACAGGTCCGCCCAGCCCTGGAACAGGTGATTGGTACCCAGCGGAGTCTGAAAGGCGTAGACACCGTTGTTACTGCCCAGCAGCTCGTAATCCAGGCGGGCATAGAAGGCAGGCCAACCCAGACCGACCCCCGCGTGGGTGTAATCGGCATCGATGCGCGAGTCGCCGTCGGCATAGTCGTTCTGCTTGGCATATTCCGCCGTATACAACAGCTTGATCTGGTCGCTCAGCGGATAGGCACCGTCAGCGCGCAGCCCGACGATCTGGTTGGAGTTATTGGCAAAGCCGGTGACCGAGGCGGTCTTGGCGGAATCGTGAAAGTAGCCGTAGCCGATCAAATTGTTGCCCGGCGCCCATTCGTACGCCGCGTGCAGGATCTCCAGCTTGATTTCCTGCTGATCGCCGAAAATCGTCTTCAGCCGCTCCAGGTGTCCGCCGTAAAGCGTGGTATTGGGCAGACTCTTGTTCTCTACCGTCGCACCGGTAAACACCTGCATCACCTGGCGAAACTCGACATTGCCGACAAAGCGCACATTGTCGATCTTGATGCTCTGCTTGCCCAGCCGCAGCCGCGTGTCGGACAGCCCGGTGTAGTCGAGATAGACCTGGTTGATGTCGGTATTGTCGGGGTCGGCCACCGTGGGAAACTGGGTCTTGCCATTCTTGGTGTCGTTGTAGTTGTCGTTTGCCCGTCCGACGTCGATCATCTGCGCGGTGACGCCGAAGCCGTAGTAGCTGCCGGTCTGCCATCCCAGCAGGGTGCGCAACGTCAGCGCGTTGGCGTCGAATTGCTTGCCGTCCTGCTCGACGTGCTCGTAGCGCGGGCGCAAATTCAGCAACAGTTTTCCGCCGGTAATCGCGTCGGCCAAGGACCCGGCACTTTCTTCGGCCGAAAAAGCCAGGCCAGCCGGGAACAGCAGGGGGACCGCAAGCAGTATCCGGCCAACCAGCAGCGCCGTGTAATTTGTCGATTTCAAGTCTGAAGCAAATAGCCTTTTCATTACCACGCTCCCTAAAAAGTTGAAATTCACATCCGCAAAAAAAAGTCCATTTCGGCGATTGTCTTCGCCGGAAATGGACGTCATCATCCAGTTGCTCGAGCCTTCGTTAGCCCGAGTCTTGATAACCTTCTGCGTTACTCGTCGTTGAGCAACGCCACCGTCACAATCCCATCGTTCTATTTCGCCGGCGCACACCGATTGGATTGGGTGTTTACCGGCGGGGGCCTCCTGATAACTCGCCCACCGCAGACCTCGAAGCCGCACCTAATCCGCCATTTCCCCCGCGACAAGAATTCTTAATCGGAACTGACGCGGGCAAACTTGAGCGGCGTGGACAGCTTTTTCCCGACATTTCATGCTCATCGAGCGGTACACCCTCACTCTCAACCCAGCAATTTCGCCGCCTTGATCACCTGTTCGGCCGCTTCGGCGAGTTTGAGGCTTCGATCCATGGCCATTTTGCGAAGCATTCGGTAAGCCTCTTCCTCCGGAAGCCCTTTCTGCTTCATCAGAATGCCCTTGGCCTTGTCGATGTGTTTGCGGTCGGCAAGCTGTGTCTGCGCGCTCGCCAGCTCGTTATGCAACGCTTGCAGTTCCTCAAAGCGTGCAATTGCCACGTCGATGATCGGCTGCACGCGCTCCGCCGACAGGCCGTCCACCACATACGCGCTCACCCCGGCACGCACTGCCTCGCGGATCTTCTCCATATTGCCGTCCGCCGAGAACATCACGATCGGGCGCGGTGCATCCTGCGTAATCACGCAGATGTGCTCAAGTGTGTCCCGATCCGGAGAATTGGTATCGATGATGATCACGTCAGGCTTCAACTCGGCGACGAGTTGCGGCAGCTGTATCGTCGAGTGGACCTGGGCGACGACTCGATGTCCCGCCTGTTCCAGCCCCTGACGCAGAATATCCCTGCGCTCGTTGTCTTCATCCACTACCATCACACGCAGCATCGCCACAATCCGTCGCTAATTCCACGCCAGCGAACATCAGCAGTCAGTGCGCCGGCGGCCGAAATGTGCATGGCCCGAGGACCCGCCCGTACGCCGCTCATGCGGCCGGACGCATCTGCTTCTGGTAGAGAAACTCCAGCACCTGATGACGATACTCCATGTAGACGGCGTGGTTGGCGAGCTTGAGGCGTTCCCGCGGCCGCGGCAAATCCACGGATACGATCTCGCCGATGGTAGCGGCCGGACCGTTGGTCATCATCACCACGCGATCGGAGAGCAAAACCGCCTCGTCGACGTCGTGCGTAACCATCATTACCGTACTGCCGGTTTCGGCAACGATGCGCATCAACTCGTCCTGCAGGTGCGCACGGGTAAGCGCATCCAGCGCGCCAAAAGGTTCGTCCAGCAACAGAACCTTGGGCTGCATGGATAGCGCCCGGGCGATGCCAACCCGCTGCTTCATGCCTCCGGAGATCTCGTGGGGATGCCTGTCCTGCGCGTGGCTCAGGTGTACCAGTGCGAGCGCAGCCCGTGCACGATCCTTGAGCTGCGCCTTGCTTTCCCTGGCTCCGAACACGCGTTCCACGGCCAGATAAACGTTGCCAAAACAGGTCAGCCACGGCAGCAGAGAATGGTTCTGGAACACCATCGCCCGATCCGGACCGGGGCCGGCGATTTCGCGTCCGGCGCAGAGCAGGACGCCGTCGCGGGTCTCCAGCAATCCCGCCACCAGGTTGAGCAGTGTCGACTTGCCGCAGCCGGAATGGCCGATGATGGAAACGAATTCACCTTGTTCCACCGCCAGATTGATGCCGCGAAGCGCGTCGAAGCGTCCCGCACGGGTTGCGAAAGTCATCGCGACGTTCTCGAGTTGCACGAATCTCTTCATCTCCCGATCTCCCTTTTCTCAGCGGTGCTCGAAGCGGCGGGCCAGCAGCAGCAACGCGTTTTCGAGCAGCAGTCCGACAATGCCGACGACGAAGATGGCGATAATGATGTGCTCGACGTTCAGGTTGTTCCATTCGTCCCAGACCCAGAACCCGATGCCCACACCGCCGGTAAGCATCTCGGCAGCGACGATCACCAGCCACGCGACACCGATGGAAAGGCGTACGCCGGTGAGCATGAACGGCAACACCGCGGGGAAAAGGATGCGTGTGAATACCTTCCATTCGGAAAGGTTGAGCACTTTGGCCACGTTCAGATAATCCTGCGGCACCTCGCGCACACCGGCCGCGGTATTGATGATCATCGGCCAGATGCTGGAGACGAAGATCACCCAGATCGCCGCCGGGTGGGCCGCCTTGAATACCAACAGCCCGATCGGCAGCCAGGCGAGCGGTGACACCGGCCTGAGCAGGCTCACGATCGGCGCAGTCATGTCATTCAACCATTTGAAGCGGCCGACGAGAAAGCCGAGCGGAATGCCCGCCAGCGCGGCTAGCCCGAAGCCGATGCCTACACGCTGCAGCGAATTGAGGATGTTCCAGCCGATGCCCTGGTCGTTCGGGCCGTTGCGGTAAAAGGGGTTGGAAAACAGTTCCACCGCCGAGCCCCAGGTTTTGGCCGGACCTGGCAGATTGGGGCTCAACTGCGAAAGCAGCGCCCAGACGCCGATGAACGCCGCCAATCCCAGCAGCGGCAGCAGGATTGACAACAGCAAACCGCGCAGCCGCGAGGCATACTGCGAGGCGAGGCGCTCGCTGCCGGCTTTTACCGTTGCGACCATTTCGGACTCCGGAGCAATGGCGACAACCTTCCCGGGCTTGACCGGGGTCACGACGGCGAACGGAGTCGGCGGAACATCCAGCATGGCTTTTGCGATGGCGAGCGAGTTCATGGTCCTCCTTTTCGCGAATCACGCCTTGATCTTGAAACCGGCGGCGTACGCTTTCGGGTTCTTCCCGTCCCACACGACGCCATCGATCAGTTTGGATGTGCGGGTCGGCTCCTTCGGCACCGGCACTTTCACTTGGGCTGCGGCCTGCTTGTACAACTCGATCTGATTGACCTTCTGCGCCACTGCGAGATAGTCCGGGTCTTCCTTGAGCAGACCCCAGCGCTTGTGCTGAGCCATGAACCACATACCGTCGGAGAGATAGGGAAAGGAAACGGCGCCCTCGTTGTAGAACTTCATGTAGTTCGGATCGTCCCACTGCCCGCCCCGCCCGTCTTCGTACTTGCCGTGCAGGCGGCCGTCGATCACATCCACCGCGGTATTGACGTAGGACTTGTCGGCGATGATCTCCGCGACCTTGCGCCGGTTCGCCAGGGTGTCGATAAATTTCGCGGCATCCAGCACCGCCATGGTCATGGCGCGGGCAGTGTTGGGGTACTTCTGCACGAATTCGCCAGTGGTGCCGAGCACCTTCTCCGGATGGTCCTTCCAGATGTCCTGGGTAGTGGTGGTGGTAAAGCCGATCTTGTCGAAGATGGCGCGCGCGTTCCATGGCTCACCCACGCAGAAGCCGTCCATGTTGCCTACCCGCATGTTGGCCACCATTTGGGGCGGCGGCACGGTGATGGTTTTCACATCGTTAACGGGGTTGATGCCGTTCGCCGCCAGCCAGTAATAGAGCCACATGGCGTGCGTGCCCGTCGGAAACGTCTGGGCGAAGGTGTACTCGCGTTTCTCTCGTTCGATCAGCGCTTTCAGCTTGGCACCGTCGGTGGTGCCCTTTTCCCCGAGTTGATTGGACAGCGTAATCGCCTGGCCGTTGTTGTTGAGCGTCATCAGTATGGCCATGTCCTTCTTCTGGCCGCCGATACCGAGATGCACCCCGTACACCAATCCGTACAGCACATGGGCCGCATCGATTTCGCCGTTCATCAGTTTGTCGCGCACCGCCGCCCACGACGCTTCCTTGGTGGGCGTGATCTTGATGCCGTACTTCTTGTCGAAACCTTCGGTCGCGGCAATAACCACGGAGGCGCAATCGGTTAATGGAATGAATCCGATCCTTAGCTCCGTTTTCTCCGGTGCGTCTGAACCCGCCGCCCAAGCGCCCTGGCGCACCGCTGCGGGTACCATGCCCATCAGAGCCGACGCGGTAAGAACCCCGGAATGCTTGATGAAGTGGCGGCGCGTCGGACTTTGCGCCTTTTCGATGACGGCCTTTGGTATGGAATCAGCTTGCTGCTTCATTTGCACCCCGCAAAGTTTGAAGACAAAAAAAACGTCCATGTGTGCGAGTCGAACTCGCATCTCATGGACGTCTTTATCCATCGCGCCAAACCTTCGTCGGTTCAACGCAAGAAAACCTTTCGCGCTCGGCCCATCGTTGGGCATCACGTCAACGATCGCGCTTACCTAAAGGCAATCTGCGTGCCACCACTGGCGAAACACACTAACCCTATGTCCTTAATACGGATTCTTCGCAACCATACGCACTTGGCGCCTTGTGACTGAACGCGTCGGCCGCCCCGTTCGTGTGCGCGTCGTTGCAGTAACGCACCAAATCAACTCCCGCTGAGGGACCGTGCAGGATTGCCGCGCATTGCTGTCGGCCGGTCGTCAAAGCAGCAACCTGGCTGCCCGAATCACATGCTCCGCGACCGCGGCAAGCTTCAGGTTCTCGTCCATCGCCATCTTGCGCAGCCATTGGTAGGCCTCTTCTTCGGACAGATTTTTCTGCTTGATGAGAATGCCCTTCGCCCGGTCTATGCGTTTGCGATCTGCGAGCTGGATCTGCGTATCCTCGAGTTCGTTGCGCAATGACTGCAGCGCTTCGAAACGCGCAATCGCCACGTCGAGAATCGGCTGGACGCGCTGCGCCGCGAGTCCATCCACGACATAGGCGCTCACGCCTGCGCGCACCGCTTCGCGGATCTTCTCCGTGTTGCCGTCGGCAGAGAACATCACGATCGGCCGCGGCGTGTCCTGGCTGATCACGCAGAGGTGTTCGATGGTGTCGCGGTCCGGAGAATGCGTATCGATGATGATGACGTCCGGCAGTAACTCAGCCACCAGTCGCGACAGTTTCACGGTGGATTGCACTTCGGCCACCACCCGGTGGCCCGCCTTTTCCAGGCCCTGGCGCAGCACCTCGCGGCGTTCGTTGTCTTCGTCCACTACCATCACGCGCAGCATTGCAGACCACCCATGGAAAATCGATTCCACCGTACGCGATAGCAATTACCGCGCCACTGGAATCGGAGGGCGAACCGTCAATACGGCAATGGAATGCGTCGGGGGAGAATCAGAGAAAGGCCATCGCCGACGGAAAACGAACGTCAGCGTCTCACCGTGGCGGCAGTTTGGCCGAACAGGATGCTGCGCGACTTTTCGTCGATTGTCGGCTTGGTGTTGATGGCCTTGCCCTTCTCGTAGGCACGCACCACGGCCGGCCGCGCCTGAATCGATTCGAACCAGCGTTTCAGGTTTGGAAAATCGTCGAGGTTCTGCTGTTGACGCTGATAGGGCGCGATCCAGGGATACGCGGCCATGTCGGCGATCGAATAATCGCCGGCGACGAATTCGCGATCGGCGAGGCGTTTGTCCAGCACCGCATACAGCCGTGAGGTTTCGTTGACGTATCGGTCGATCGCGTAAGGCAGCTTCTCCGGCGCATACTGCGTGAAATGATGGTTCTGGCCGGCCATCGGGCCGAGGCCGCCCATCTGCCAGAACAGCCATTGAAGCACCTCGAATCTTCCACGCAAGTCTTTCGGCAGGAATTTCCCGGACTTCTCGGCCAGGTAAACGAGAATGGCGCCGGATTCGAAAACCGAAACCGGCGGACCCCCATCAACCGGCGCAGTATCCACGATCGCGGGCATGCGGTTGTTGGGAGAAATTCTGAGGAAATCGGGCCGGAACTGGTCGCCCGCACCGATGTTGACAGGCAGGATGCGATAAGGCGTGCCGGTCTCTTCGAGGAAAATCGTGACTTTGTGGCCGTTGGGTGTGGGCCAGTAATAGAGGTCAATCATGCAAGTTCCGTGAACAGTGAACGATAAAGTGGCCCCACTTTGTCCGAGTAGCAATCCCTTATTTTCAAGTTGGAACACGAGCGGCCTGATGCACTCATTCTACGCACCCCGAACCTTTCAGCGGGCCGATTATCTTCAGATCCACGTTAACGTTCGGCGGCCTCTCTTGCGTGACGTGCTTGGTCCGCCGAAACCAAGAACGGATTTCCGACTTGTTTCGCATCCGGCGTCGCATCTTGCGTCTTTGCCATTGGCAAAAAATCGAACCGCGCCTTCGCGAGTTGTAAGTCGATCTCTGAACGATCCGTCACGACGAAGAATGCACCACCATTCACGGGCATGCCAAAAAAATTACGCCCCTTGATGATATTTGCCTGGTAATTTCCAAGGTAAACCACTTCGCCCGGTCTAATTTCAAATGGGATAGAAAACTCTTTCCGGGATGAGTAATGGATCTGAGGTCCACCGAATCGATTGCTAAAAATATCGAAGTTTGTCAGTTCGTACTTACCGGGCGGGAGCGTTGCGACTTCTACTACTCCCGTTTCATCTTCATTGCTGTAGTCAGGCTTTTGAGACGTAAAGATATTGTGCTGAAAATAGGTAAAGCGCCCGGTTTCCTTCTTGCCAGTGTGATGAAACAAGAACGAATAACTCGAATACTCAGTCGTTGAGGCAGCCCCAACACCGATTATCGCGTAACCAGCGTCGCTCCCCGGATAGCGGGTAGAAATAGTTGCAGCACAGGACGACAACAACAAAGATACGGTAATCCAAATTGCGGCCCTCATTTTCTCCTCCTTTTAACATCCTTGACTCGAGGGAACTCAAACAAGTCTCGGAATAAAGTAAATGTTACCCGCTATTTCTACGTACCCGCCCGCGTGGCGCTAGTCCCAACTACCGGTTTCGACCAGGCCCTTCAGCAGATAGCACCTCACGACTCCCATGCCTCCGGTGACAAGTGCTCTTCTCGATGCAATGAGCAATTGACGTGTCCGTTATACTCGTCGGGTAGTTTCCCGTTGGTCAACACGCATTCTTACACAATGAACAGACATTTCGATCTACTCACCATCGGCGGCGGCAGCGGCGGCGTCGCCGTATCCAATCGTGCGGCGAGCTACAGCGCGAAATGCGCCCTGATCGAAGCCGGCCGCCTCGGCGGCACCTGCGTGAATGTCGGCTGCGTACCCAAGAAAGTCATGTGGAATGGCGCCAGCCTCGCGCACGCGATCGAGGATGCCTCTGATTACGGATTCTCCATTCCTTCGCATTCATTCGACTGGACCCTTCTCAAGCGCCAGCGCGATCAGCATGTTCTCGACCTGAATGGCCACTATGAACGCAATCTGCTCAAGAATGGCGTGGAGATCATCCGCGGCAACGCACGTTTCGTCGGGCCGAAAACGGTAAAGGTCGGGGCCGACTTCTTTACCGCCGAGCACATTGTCATCGCGGTCGGCGGCCGGCCGGTGGTCCCGGAACTGCCCGGCGCCGGGTTCGGCATCACGTCGGATGGATTCTTCGAACTGCCGCAACAGCCGAAACATGTTGCAGTCGTGGGTGCCGGGTATATTTCCGTGGAACTCGCCGGTCTGCTGCGAGCCCTCGGCAGCGAAGTCACGATGATCCTGCGCCGCGCACACTTTCTTAAGGATTTCGACACCATGCTGCGCGATGAGCTGATGACACAGATGCAGGCGGACGGCGTGCGCATGATCGTAAAGACAAAAATTGCCAGAGTCGAAAGAGCTTCCACCGGCCTTCGCATAAGTTTCGAGAGCGGCGAATCCGTGGAGGGACTGGATGGCCTGATCTGGGCGGTTGGTCGACGAACGAACACCGATCGTCTCGATCTGCGCGCCACCGGCGTGGCCGTCGACGTCGCCGGCAATATTCCGACCGACGCCTATCAAACGACCAGCGTTTCCGGCATCCATGCCATCGGCGACGTTACCGGCCGCGTCGATCTGACGCCCGTCGCGATCGCCGCCGGACGCCGGTTGGCCGACCGGCTGTTCGGCGGCATGAAGGATCGCAAGCTCGTCTACGAAAACATTGCGACGGTGCTGTTCACCCATCCCCCAATCGGCACGATCGGACTATCCGAGGCAGCGGCCGTGAAGGCCTACGGTGCAAACGAGGTAAAAGTTTATGAGGCGCGCTTCACGCCGATGTTTCACGCCTTTACCCGCCGCAAGGTGAAATGCGCGATGAAACTGGTGGTCACCGGTGATGCGGAAAAAATCGTGGGTTGCCATCTCATCGGCCCCGGCGCCGACGAAATCCTGCAGGGCTTCTCCGTCGCCGTGCACATGGGTGCCACCAAACGAGACTTCGACGACACCGTTGCCATTCATCCGACAGTCGCGGAAGAGCTGGTGACGTTGCGCGGATCGCGGCCCGCGACCGCTTGACTACCGCGTTCGTGATACTTTCGCTGATCACCGAACTCAGGAAGCTGTTCTGAATATTTTTAAAACGGAAAGGACAAACATGAGCGTTAAACGCCTGCACGTCGGCCCGCGGCTTTCGCAAGTCGCGATTCACGGAGATACCGTCTACACCGCGGGGATCGTCGCCGACGACACCAATGTGGACGTGGCCGGCCAGACGGGCCAGATCCTCGACAAGATCGATCAGTACCTCAAGGAAGCCGGCACCGACAAGTCCAAAATCCTGTCGACCACCATCTGGCTCGCCGACATCAAGGACTTTGCCGGGATGAATTCGGTGTGGGACCAATGGGTACCGAAGGGCAACACACCGCCGCGCGCCTGCGTCGAATCGAAACTTGCCGCGCCGGTTTACAAGGTGGAGATTCGCGTCATAGCTGCCAGATAGCAGGTTGCCTTTTTGGCGAAGGCCGCGGTTTGCTCCCCGCGGCCTTTTTATTTTGGCGTTCGGGCCATAGAATCGGGGACGTCCCCTGCCCGGTTATCCCAGAATGAACGTTCTCAGCGAAACCGCCATCTTTCTTGCCGCTGCGGTCGTTACCGTACCGTTGTTCCGGCGCTTCAAGCTCGGCGCGGTGCTCGGCTACCTCGCGGCCGGCGTCATCATCGGCCCGTGCGGATTCAAGTTCGTTACCGCCGTCGACAACATCCTGCATTTCGCGGAACTCGGCGTCGTGCTACTTCTTTTCGTCATCGGCCTCGAACTGCAGCCGTCGCGCCTATGGGTGCTGCGTCGCTCGGTATTCGGTCTCGGCTCCGCCCAGGTGCTGGTCACGGGTGCGGTGATCGGTTCCATCGCGCTGGCGCTCGGTCTGAGTTTCGACAGTGCGCTGGTCATCGGCCTGGGGCTGGCGATGTCCTCGACCGCCTTCGTGTTGCAAATCCTCGCAGAGAAACGCCAACTCACCGCGCGTCACGGTCGCTCCTCTTTCGCCATTCTGTTGTTCCAGGATCTGGCGGTGATTCCGCTGCTTGCGCTGATCCCGTTGCTGGGAGCGGGTGATGCGCACGCCGCGGGCGGCAGCGCGTGGTTCGGCGCGTTGAAAGCGATCGCCGTGATCATCGCCGTCATTGCCGGCGGCCGCTATCTGTTGCGCCCGGTGCTGCAAGCCATTGCGACGAGCGGCATCCAGGAAATTTTTACAGCGGCGTCGCTGCTGGTGGTGATCGGCACTTCCTTGCTGATGAGCTCGGTCGGCCTGTCGATGTCGCTGGGCGCTTTCCTCGCCGGCGTGCTGCTTGCGGATTCCGAGTATCGCCATGAACTCGAAGCCGACATCGAACCGTTCAAGGGCCTGCTGCTCGGCCTGTTCTTCATCTCGGTGGGCATGTCCGCCGACCTCGGCCTGATAGTCGCCCACCCGTTCGCCATCGTCGGCGCGACGGTGGCCCTGATGGCGGTCAAGACAGCGATCGTGCTCGGCCTCGGCCGGTTTTCCGGGCACAGCTTGGAATCTTCGCGCGGCCTGGCCGTTGCCCTGTGCCAAGGCGGTGAATTCGCCTTTGTGCTGTTCGGCTTGGCCGCCGACAACGGCATCATGGGACGCACGCTGACTGACTCGCTGGTGATCGTGGTCACGCTGTCGATGGCGCTTACACCGCTGGCCTTCGCGTTCAACGACGTGCTGCTGGCGAAATGGCTGAGCAAACCGGAAGAGGAGAATTTCGACACCATCGAGGAAAGCGACAACGAGGTCATCATCGCCGGCTTCGGAAGGGTCGGTCAGATCGTCGGCCGCCTGCTGCGCGCCAAGAAGATTCCGTTTACCGCTCTCGACAAGAGCGCCGAGCAGGTCGAAACCGTGCGGCGGTTCGGCAGCCGCTCCTACTATGGCGATGCTTCCCGTCTCGACCTGCTGCGCGCGGCCGGCGCCGACAAGGCGCAGATCCTGGTGCTGGCGATCGACGACGTGGAAGCTTCATTGCGCACCGCCGAAAACGCACGCAGGCATTTTCCGAAGCTGAAGATTTATGCCCGCGCGCGCAATCGTTTCCATGCCTACCGGCTGATGGACATCGGCGTCGATTTCCTCATGCGCGAAACCTTGCTCTCCTCGCTCGATCTGGCGCAGAACGTGATGCAGGGGCTGGGCATGGCGGAGTGGGAAGCCCGGGATGCGACTGAAACTTTCCGCCGGCACGACGAGCGCCAGCTCGAGAGCCAGCACGCGGTGTACCACGACGAAACCCAGCTCATCCAGACGTCGAAGGACGCCCACAAGGAACTCGAGGGCATCTTCGACGCAGACACCGACGGGAACGATCAGCCCGGCGGGAACGTGCCGGTGTTCAGTCCGAGCGATGTGCGCTAGCGCTGGCGCGATCGCGAGGGGCTAGGGGGGAAAGTGCAGGGGCTAGGGACTAGGGGTTAGCGGGGCTAAAAAAAGTTTGAAGCTCTTTCGCTCTTCCCTAACCCCTAGCCCCTAGTCCCTAGCCCCTCGCCTTATTCGATCGCCGTATCCGGCTCTTCCCGTGGCTTCGGCCGATGGCCGAGCGCAACGTACAGCCCGCTGCCGACGATGATGGCCATGCCGACGAAGGCATGCGCGTCCGGAAAATCGCCGAACACCAGGAAGCCCAGCAGCACGACCCACAGCAACTGCATATAGCCAAGCGGCGACAGGAAGGAAGCATTTTCGAGTTCCATGGCCTTGATGAGCATGAAGTGCCCGAAACCTCCCGCGATACCGAGCAGCAGGAGCAGCGGAACATGGTGCAGCTGCGGTGTCTTCCAGAAAAACGGCACGATCAAGGTCATCAGCACGCAACCGACCGCGGCGGTGTAGAACAGCGTTGTTAGCGGATTCTCCGATTCGCTGAATTTCCGCGTCATGATCTGATACACGCTGTAGGACGACGCGGAGCCGATGGCGAATAGCGCCGGCCACTGCAGCATCGCGCTGCCCGGGCGGACGATGAACAAGACACCGCAGAATCCCACCCCCACCGCGATCCACCGCGGCCAACTCACGTGCTCGCGCAGCAGCCAGACCGCCAACAAGGTCACCAACAGCGGGGAAACAAAACTGATGGCCTTGACTTCGGCCATCGGCAGGAAACTCAGCGCACTGAAATTGAATAGCGTCGAACCCATCAGCAATGCCGCGCGAAAGAACTGGCCGCCAGGCTGCCCGGTGCGTACCAGTCTCATGCCTATGCGCGGCGCAAGCAGGATCAGCATGAGCAGCGTGTGTACCGCGTAGCGGCACCACACCAGCATCGGCACCGGATAGGAACGGCTGAGATATTTGGCGGTGGTCTCCAGTATCGAGAAGCACACGACCATGACCATCATGAACAGAACCGCGCGGGTAGCGGGGCGAAACGCCCGAAACCGGGCCAGTGAAGCGGCAATCAAGAAATACGGATCGACATGAGGGACGAAGTGACAAATTCTAGCCGAAGCCGGCGTAAACAGGGATTCTTCCGCTCCCCGGGGCGCAAAGCTCGCGATGCCCCGCTTCCTGCCGCTATAATTGTGAACTACCGCGAAAAGCATGCAGCGGCCCGGAACTCCGGCCCGCCCCTCGCTCCAGGAGACTTTCCATGCGCATGGAAGCCCACATTCACGGCACGGTCCTGCTTCGTGCCGGCACGACGACCACCCAGATCGAGGAGGCCTTGCGCCCCTGGCTAGAATATATCGACGAGGACAACATGGCCGACGCGAAGAGCGTCCATCCGGACGAACCCGGCTTGGTGTTCGACCGCCGCCGCCGCGTCCTCGAAGTTTGTTGGACCGGCGACGTCGGTCGCAGCTTCCATCAGACCATCGCGGGCGCGCTCGCCGCGCTCAGTCCGTTTTCGGAAGAAGCCGCCGCCTTCGAGGTGAGTTATTACCTGGAAGACGGCAAGGACGAGTTCAGCCTGGTGTTCGTCGGCCCGACGCAGGACGCCATTTTCGAGGCGCAGCGCGGATTGATGATCGAAGACGTGCGCAGTCTGCTGTCACGCCAGTTCAGCGATCCGGAAATCGCCCAGGTCGTCGCCCTGGTGAACCAGTTGTTCGAACGCAATGTGAAATCCGGGACCTCGAACACCCAGACTTCCACCGGTCCGTCCGAACCGATGCCGATGCCCGCGGGCCGGAAGCATCTGCACTGAGATTCGGTGAACAGTGACGGGTGAAGAGTGATGGCGTGAAGAGGTAAAAGCGCCAGGACGATTCAACCCGCTTCCCGCGGCAGCACGCGGCTGCCGTCCTACTTCTTCTTGAACCACGCCTGCGCCGGATGACCCTCCAACGTCTTTTCGATTTTCATCCCGGCCATGCGCTGGGCTGCCGCGAAACTTTGCGCGTCGAGCAGTTGCCAAGCCCCGCCCGCCGCCACGGCAATGCCGCCAAGCAGAATAGCGGCGGCGAACACAACCCGTGGCACCCGAAGGAAAAGCGTCCGCAACCAACCGCGAGTGCGGTCCGAATCGACAAACAACAGAATTGAAAATCCAACCATCAAAAGTCCCGCCGCGAGGTAGCTCCAGCCTGGGTACTGTTGCAGCGTCGTTGCGACCCGCGGCCAGAGGCGAGCTTCGGTCAGAATCGCATATCCGATGAGTACGCCGCCGACACACAGAAGCATCAGCCCCCAGACGATGGCGGGAAAGCCCGAGTGGCGCGGCGCGGTTTCGCCGGTATATAGGAGGCTCATCTCACGGGAATACAGCGCTTCAGCGCCCGCGAGCGCAAGCCCCGCCCCGATCAGATAAATGCCAAGGAGCGAATCTCTCAGGACATCGAACTGCGTACTGGCCAGCAGGCCAATTGCGCCCGAGAGAATCGCCGCATATTCGAGAAAAGTTAGAAGCCGCAAGATCGTGCAAGTGTAGCCGCCCCGATGCCCCTGTCAATGAACACCACGGCGCAAGCCCGACCTATCAGCCGCCTGCCGGCCGTGAGCTCGGACACCCGCGGGCGCAGGCGCGTCGATCTGCACGCGGTCATCGCGCTGGCCTTGCCGCTGTTCATCAACAGCGGCATCCAGGCTTTGCTGAACCTCACCGACACCTGGTTCATCGGCCGCCTGTCGACCGACGCCACCGCGGCGGTCGGCGCATCGTACTGGTTCGTGATCGTTGCCATCCTCTTCTTCGGTGGTCCCGGCCTGGCAGTACAAACGCTGGCGGCGCAGGCGTTCGGCGCCGGAGACAACCGCTCGGCCTCACGCGCGGCATGGGCCGGAATACGCGGCATGCTGCTGGTGGCGCCGGCGTTCGTGATCGTCGCCCTTCTCGGTCCGGGCCTCATCGGCTGGCTCAAGCTCGATCCCCACGTGGCGCAACTCGCAGCCGAATACTGGTTCCCGCGGCTGCTCGGCGGCGCCTTCGCGGTGGGCATCTGGGGAACCACCGGCTTTTTCAACGGCATCGGCCGCACCCGCATCACGCTTGCACTGATGACTTTCGTTGCCGTGCTGAATGCCGTGCTCAATCAGATCTTCATATTCGATTTCGACTGGGGCGTGGCCGGCAGCGGCTGGGCGACGACGGCGGCGATGGGTATCGAGCTGCTGGTGTCCATCGCATTGATCACCCGTCGCGCCATCGATGCCGAATTCGATTCCCGAAAAACCTGGCGCGAGAGCCGTGCCGAACTCGGCCGGCTGTTCCGTGTCGGATTCCCG
The DNA here is from genome assembly GCA_016194905.1 of Betaproteobacteria bacterium. Classification (NCBI taxonomy): domain Bacteria; kingdom Pseudomonadati; phylum Pseudomonadota; class Betaproteobacteria; species Betaproteobacteria bacterium. Next base: position 40,439 of record JACQAP010000015.1, on the reverse strand, counting down.
ATGGGCCTGTTTCCGGCGATCGATGTCGCCGGACTGGCGGCCTTCCAGGCCATGCAGGTTGCCGCCGGCGCAATCGGCGGCGCTTCGACCCAGATCGTGATGATGCTGACGTCGATTGCCTACCTGCCGACGATGGGCTTCGCGCTCGCCGGCACCACGCTGGTGGGCCAATCCATCGGCGCGGGCGACAAGGACTGGGCCAGCAAAGTCGGCAACGCCACCATCAAGCTGGCTGTCGGCTACATGGGTTTCGTCACCGTGTTCCTCGCCGTCATCGGACCCTGGCTGATTCCACTGTTCGTGAATGCCTCCGATCCGCATGCCGGCGCGGTGATCTCGCTCGGACGCACGTTGTTGTGGTTTGCCGCCGGCTACCAGATTTTCGACGGCCTGAATCTTGGCGCGGGGTTCTGCCTGCGCGGCGCCGGCGACATGCGCGTGCCGACGCTGGCGATCATTTTCTTATCCTGGTTCGGCTTCGTGCCGTTCACCCACATGTTCACCTTCGCGCAAGGCCAGGGCTGGGTGAATTTCCTGCCCCAGTTCGGCTACGGCGCCATCGGCGGCTGGGCCGTCGCTCTGGTTTACTGCTGCGTGCTCGGCAGCCTGATCTACCTGCGCTGGCGCTCCGGAGCATGGCGCAGGATCAACCTGCGCTAAGATGGACGTCACAAACCGAAAACGCGCCGCCGCCAGGCGGCTCCCCCCAAAATTCCGGAGGATGCCCATGCAATCCCTGATCCGTCGCATCTGTTTTCTCATGCTGGCCGGCGCCGCCGTGCTCGTGCAGGCCGCGCCTTTGCCGGAAGCCAGTCCGGAAGAAGTCGGCATGTCCCCGGAGCGGCTCGGCCGGCTCGACGCCGCCATGCAGAAAGCGGTGGACTCCGGCGAGCTGCCCGGCGCGGTCGTGTTGATCGCGCGTGATGGACATCTGGCGTATGCGAAGAGTTTCGGCTGGCAAGACCGGGAAAAGAAAATCCCGATGCGCGACGACTCGATCTTCCGGCTTTACTCGATGACCAAACCGGTCGTCAGCGTCGCCGCGATGATGCTGGTCGAGGAAGGCAGGCTCGGCCTGCAGGAGCCGGTGTCGAAATACATTCCCGACTTCAGGGAAATGAAAGTCGGCGTCGAGTCGACCGACGCCGACGGCAAGGCATCGCTCAAGCTGGTGGATGCGAAACGGCAGATCACCGTGCAGGACCTGCTGCGCCACACTTCCGGTCTGACTTACGGCGTACTGGGCACGCCCAACGCCGTGAAGAAGATGTACAACGACGCCGGCATCTTCTCGCAGAAATGGGTGCTGGCGGATTTCGTCAAGGCACTCGCCAAACTGCCTCTGCAATCCCAGCCCGGAAGCACCTGGGAGTACAGCCACTCCACCGACGTGCTCGGCCGCGTGGTCGAAGTCGTTTCCGGACAGACCCTGGATGTATTCCTCGCGGAACGCATTTTCGAACCGCTGAAAATGGTCGACACGGCTTTCCAGGTTCCGCCCGAAAAGCAGGACCGGATCGCGCAGCCGATGCCTGACGTTTACACCGGCAAGACCCCTGAACTCATCGATTTCAGCAAGCCGCAGACGTTTTTTGCCGGCGGGCACGGCCTGGTCTCCACCGCCGGCGATTACCTGCGCTTCGCGCAGATGCTGGCCAACGGTGGCGAACTCGAAGGTTCGCGCATCCTCGGCCCGCGGACCGTCGAGTACATGAGTTCGAACCACGTCAATCCGCAGATCGACAAGGGCCCGGCCTTTCTGCCCGGCCCGGGTTACGGCTTCGGTCTGGGCTTCGCCACGCGGATCGATCGCGGCCAATCCGAATGGCCCGGTTCGCCCGGCGATTACTATTGGGCCGGTTATGCCGGCACCTACTTCTGGATCGATCCCGAAGAACAGCTGGTTCCGGTGCTGATGACACAAGAGCCGTTGCGGCGCCAGACCTATCGCATCCAGTTGCGTAACCTGGTGTACCAGTCGATCCTGAAGTAGCCCCCTCCCATGCACCGGCAGACGGTGTCAAACTATGCCGATGCGCGGGCCTATCCTCACCCCGATCCTGTTCGCCGCGACGCTGGTGCTTGCGGCGGGGAGCCCGCGTGCGCAAGTCGAAACCGGGCACGCCTTTCTGCTGGTCGCGAAGCGCGGCATGCTCGACGCCAACTTTGCCCAGACCGTCGTGCTGGCGGTGCGCCCGGATGATGGTGGTCCGGTCGGCGTCATTCTCAACCGCCCGAGCACCGTCGAGTTGCGATCGCTGTATCCGGGCCGCGCGGAAATCGCCGGCCGGCGCGATCTTGTATTCCTCGGCGGACCGGTGGAGCCCGATGCGCTGCTGTTTGCCTTCCGGTCGCCCCGGAAACCGTCGAAAGGCCTGTTCGTCGCCGACGATATCTACCTCAGCGGTTTCAGCGAAGTCCTCGCGGAACTATTGAAGCATCCGGAGAACGCCGGGGAGCAGCGCTTCTTCACTGGATTTTCGGGGTGGGCGGCCGGTCAGCTCGAAGACGAAATCGCGCGAGGCGGCTGGTACGTGCTGCGTTTCGACGCGAGGGCGGTCTTCGATATGGATCCGCTGACGATGTACGAAGAAATGCTCAGGCGCGCAACCGTTCCGCGCATCGAAGCAGCGCGCGGCATTCATCTGGCACGCGCCGTCCCACGCTGATTTTCCGGGTTACGCCGCATTCCCGCCATGCTGCCCGCTCCCCGCTTTTTTCCGATGGGCGATCAGGCACTGATCGTCGAATTCGGCGATCGCGTCGATCCCGCCCTGAGCGCGGAAATCGCCGGCGTGGCGCAACGGCTGCGCGAATCCCTTCCCATCGGGGTGCTCGATATTGTTCCCGCCTACTCGACGCTGGCGCTGCACTACGATGCGGCGGCGGTCGGCACCGGCGCGGGGCCCTATGAGGCACTGGTCGAGACCATCGAGTCCTGGCTGAAGACACAAACCGCTGCGACGCCGCCGGCCGGCCGCCTGATCGAGATTCCCGTCTGCTACGGCGGCGCCTTTGGCGAGGATCTGGAAGCCCTTGCGGAGAGCTGCAATCTGTCGGTCGAAGCAGTCATCGCGATTCACAGCGGCGCCGCTTATCACGTTCACATGCTCGGCTTCGTACCCGGGTTCGCCTATCTCGGCGGACTGGACGCGCGGCTTGCCACGCCGCGGCGGGATACGCCGCGGCCGCATGTACCGGCCGGAAGCGTGGCGATCGGCGGCACGCAGACCGGCGTCTATCCCCTGGACACACCGGGCGGCTGGCGGATCATCGGCCGCACACCGCTGCAGTTGTTCAAACCCGACGCCGTGCCGCCGAGCCTGCTCAATGCGGGCGATACCGTGCGCTTCGTGCCGATCAGCGTGCAGGAATTCGAGGCGCGATCGCGGGCCGCTGCATGAGTATCGCCGTCCTCAAGCCCGGCATGCTGAGCACGCTGCAGGATGGCGGTCGATACGGTTTCCAGCACCTCGGCGTACCGGTATCGGGCGCAATGGATTTTTTTTCGCATCGCATCGCCAACATCCTCGCCGACAATAAAACCGACGAAGCCACGCTCGAGATCACGCTGCGCGGCCCGCGCCTGCGTTTCGAACGCGATGCGCTGATCGCGTTGTGCGGCGCGGACCTTTCTCCGACCATCGATGGCGTCATCGCGCCCGAAGGAAAAGCCGTGCGCGTGCGGGCAGGCTCGGTGCTCGACTTCGGCAACAGCGTTGCCGGCTGCCGCGCCTATCTCGCGATCCACGGCGGGTTCGATGTGCCCGTGGTGATGGGCAGCCGCAGTACCTATGACAGCGCGCGCATCGGCGGACTGGATGGCCGCGCGCTGCGACAGGGCGACGTACTGCCGCTTGGCAACGAGAAATCCTCTTCCTACCCCGGACTGGCGCGGGAACTCGCCATCTCGAAACGAAGCTTCGCCGCCCCGAAATGGGCGGTCAACCAGCACATCGAAAAGCTCGGGCGTTCTCCACAGATCGTGCGCATCCTGGCCGGCCGCCACTGGGATGCATTTCCGAATACGGCGCGAGACGCACTGACCGCACATGAATTTCGCATCGCCTCCGACTCGAACCGGATGGGTTGCCGTCTCGAGGGCCCGGGCGTTGTCGCGGGCGGCGCAGACGTTGTTGCCGGCGGCGCCGGAGAAATCCTGTCGGAAGCCGTAACCTTTGGCACAATCCAGATTCCGCCTTCGGGCAAGCCGATCGTGCTGATGGCGGACCGGCAGACCGTCGGCGGCTATCCGAAGGTCGCCGAAGTGGCGGCGGTCGATCTTCACCTGCTGGCGCAATTGCGTCCCGGCGACCGGCTGCGTTTCGAGCTGGTGTCGCTGGCGCAGGCGCAGGCGTTGTGGTTGAAGCGCGAACAGGAAATCATCACCATCCGCGAAGCGGTGGAAAAACACCTGACCGAATGAAAACATTAGACCTGAATTGCGACATGGGCGAAGCCCTCGGCGCCTGGAAGATGGGCGACGATGCCGCGCTGCTGGATCACGTGACTTCCGCCAACATCGCCTGCGGTTTCCACGCCGGCGACCCCGGTACCATCCATCGGACGGTCAAACTGGCGCTCGATAAAGGCGTCGCGGTCGGGGCGCATCCGTCGTTGCCGGATCTGCAGGGTTTCGGACGGCGCCGCATGAACGTGTCAGCCGAAGAAGCCTATGACATGGTGCTGTATCAGATCGGCGCACTGGCGGGCTTCGCCACCGCCTGCGGGGGCAAACTGGCGCACGTGAAACCGCACGGCGCGCTCTACAACATGGCGGCAAAGGACGGAAAACTCGCTCAGGCAATCGCGCAAGCAGTCAGGGATTTCGACGCGGGACTTGTGTTGTTCGGACTGGCTGGGAGCGAGTTGATACGCGCCGGCGCACAAGCCGGATTGAAGACCGCAAACGAGGTTTTTGCCGACCGCACCTATCAGGCCGACGGCAGCCTGACGCCGCGCACGCAACCGGACGCGATGATCCACGACGTGGAAACCGCCATCGCACAAGTCAGACGCATCGTCGGCGAAGGCCGCGTCCGCAGCCAACAGGGCGGCGACGTTCCGGTGCAGCCCGATACTTTGTGCATTCACGGCGACGAGCCGAACGCAGTGGAGTTCGCAAAGCGCATCAGGCAGGCGCTGGACGCGGACGGCGTCCGCTTCGCCGCAATTTCACTCTAAATACTGCGTAATTCAACACCCAACGCAGAGGCGCAGAGGACGCAGAGATCGCAGAGGAAATCAAAGAATAGAGGATGTAATAAGCACATATATCGGCCAGACTCGTGGCGCTGACACATTTTTGAAGTGCTTTTGTTGACTACTTTTTGTCTTTCTCTGTGTCCTTCGCGTCCTCTGCGCCTCTGCGTTGAGGTTTACATAAGGGAGAAAAAATGCAGGATAAGTTGTTTTCGGTGGCGGACCAAGTCGTGCTGGTGGCGGGCGCCAGCCGTGGCATCGGTCGCGCATTGGCGGAGGGATTCGCCGAACGCGATGCCAAAGTCGTGATTGCGGGACGCGAGGCCGAAACCCTCGCCCGCACCGCCGGCGAGATTTCCAAAGGCAGGCATCCGGTCGCGTTCGAAGTCTGTGACGTCGCCAAACCGGGCGACGTCGCGAAGCTGGTCAAGAACGTCATCGGCCAGTTCGGCCACATCGACACGCTGGTGAGCGTGGCCGGCGTGAACAAGCGCATGAAGGCCGAGGACTACGCGATCGAAGAATACGACTGGATCGTGAACATCAACCTGCGCGGCGCCTTTCTGGTGGCACAGGCCGTCGGCCGCCACATGATCGAGCGCAAGTCCGGCGCCGTCATCAATGTCGATTCGCTGAACACCTATGCGCCGCTGGCCGGGGTCACGCCTTATGCGATGAGCAAGGCCGGCGTGCTGATGATGACGCGCGCGCTCGCCAACGAATGGGGAAAACACGGCGTGCGCGTGAATTCGATCGCGCCGGGGTTTTTCCCGACCGCGCTTTCGCAGAAAATGTGGGCGCAGGAAAAAATGTCCGCCTGGGCGAAGACCAACACGCCGCTCGGCAAACTGGGTGACGTCAAGGATCTGGTCGGCGCGGCGATCTATCTGGCCTCGCCGGCTTCCGCATTCGTCACCGGGCAGACGCTGCGCGTCGACGGCGGCGTCACTGCGGGCATCAACTGGCCGATCGAGCTTTAGCTGCCAGATGATCAGCGTGAGCCGGTATGACGGCGGACTGGTACACCTTCGGCGCCGATCCGGTCAACCGGCTGCGCCTTTCCGCGTTTGAGAGCAGGCTGTCGCTGCAGCCTTCGACCAACCGCCTGACAGCCGCCACCTGACCGAAAAAATCCTGCCCGCCTCAACGCAACCACGATGACGATTTTCACCGCACGCGTCGCCGGCCTCTGGACGGCACTGATGATGATTGCGCTGGGTGGCTGCGCCCATGCCGCCCGCCCCGGTTGTTCCGGCGATATCCCGACGCTGTTCGAACGGGTTTCGCCGGCCGTGGTGATGATTTCCGCGCAGAGCATCAATCCCTACAAAGTCCAGGGTCGCGTCACCCGCATCATCGGCTCCGGCTTCATTTACGATTCCAAGGGCCTGATCATCACCAACTCCCATGTGGCGTTCGGCCGCCAGACCCTCTACGTGACGCTGGACGACGGCACCGTGGTTCCTGCACGCCTGCTCGGCGCCGATCCGATCTACGACATCGCGGTACTGCAGATTCCGAAGCCGGACAAGAGCAAGCTCGCCACGGTGGCACTCGGCGACTCGGAACACCTGCGCGTCGGGGAAAACGTCATCGCCATCGGCAATCCGCTCGGTCTCGACCAGACGGTGACCCGCGGCATAGTCAGCGGGGTCAACCGCATCCTGCCGGAGACGCCACTGTCGTTGAGCGAACCTTTGATCCAGACCGATACGCCGATCAATCCCGGCAATTCCGGCGGACCCCTGCTGAACATGTGCGGCGAAGTCATCGGCATGAACACCGCGATCGTGCCCGATGCACAGAACATCGGCTTCGCGATTCCGATCAACCTGGTGAAGGCCGTCGTGCCCGCCCTGATCAGGGACGGGCGCATGATCCGGCCGTGGGTGGGATTCCACGGCACCATGATCGGAGCGGACCTGCGCAAGATACTGAAGCTTCCGCTGACCGACGGGCTGCTGATCGAAGTCGTCGAACCGGGCAGCCCCGCCGAAACCGCCGGCGTGCACGGCGGGGAAGTCGAATTCACGCTCGGCACCATCTCGCTGCTGCTCGGCGGAGATATCGTCACCGCCATCAACGGCGTACTTACGACGGATGCGGAAAAGATCGCACCCATCATGCGCGCGCTCAAGGTCGGCAGCACGCTGAAGATGTCCGTGTTCCGCGAGGGCGAAACGCGCGAGGTCACCTATACCCTGCCGGAGCGCCCGCTGTTGCCCGGCGATCTTCCCGAGGAGCAGGCGGGCCTGCAGCAGCCCACCCTGTCTCCGAGGCACGACAAACCGTAGCGGATATCGTCGGGCGATCCGTTGTAGACTTCCCTCCAACATTTTCGAAAGCACATTCCCGTCATGTCACGATTCCTCGCCGCACTATTTTTCCTGCTTCCGCCGTTCGCCGCGCAAGCCGCCGACGACAGGATGCTCTATGTCGAATACCAGCTCGCCGGCAAGCAGATTGCCGCGGACAGTTTCGATGCGCAGTCGAAGAAAGTCTGGCGCATCGGCAGGGACTATCTTCGCTTCGAGGATGCGCCGAATCCGCAGACCAAAGTGCATGGCCTGATCATCGTGGCCGAACCCGACATCTGGATTGTCGATCGCAATACCAACCAGGCGCAGCTTGCGGTCGATCCAGGGCCGAACTACAAAATCCACTTCCCGCTGTTTGCGTCGGAGGCATCCCAGAAATTGCGCGAACTCGAATTCGGGCACGAGCTGGAATATTTCCACGAAAGCGACGCAAAAGAGCTGCCTGCCCAGGACGTCGACGGCTTCAGATGCAAGGTATTGCGGCTCCAAATCGATGACCGCGAAGTCACGCTGTTCCTGAAGACGAACGACACGCCCCTGCAGATCGCGGTGAAATCCCCCGAATACGAATATGCGATGCGCTTCCTGCGCTATGAACCCGACCGCAAACCGGACAAGTTGCTGTTCCAGTTGCCGCTAGGCGTGCAGCTCAAGAAGTAAGGTCGGGCAGGCCCTGGTCAACAAACCGTGCACCGCGGCACCGCGCCAGGTTGCCGTTGGTGGCCGGGGTCGAGCGCCGCCAATTAAAAAATGGATGCATGGCTCTTCTGGAAATCCCTGAGTATCGGCCTGGCAGTCGCGGCCCCGGTCGGTCCGATGAGCCTGCTGTGCATTCATCGCACGCTGGATCATGGACAAGGCGCCGGACTGGTGTTCGGCACGGGTGTGGCGGCGGCCGACCTGACTTATGCCGCGATCGCCGCGTTCGGCGTCACGGCGGTGTCTTCGGCACTGCTGGCCAGCACCTTCTGGATCAAGCTCGTCGGATCGGTGCTGCTGGTCATGCTCGGCGTGCGCATTGCCCTGGCCACGCCGCAGCCTGATGGCCGCACGAGCCCCACCGGTTCCGGCGGTCGCGCATTTTTCACCGCCTACGGCCTCACCATGGCCAATCCGCCGACGATCCTGTTCTTTGCCGGCATCTTCGCTTCCGTGGCGTCGATCGCCTCGACTGCACAGTCGGTCACCTTCGCCGCCGGCGTATTCGCCGGATCGATGCTGTGGTGGGTGATCCTGACGACGCTGGTTTCGAAGTCCGCGGCCCTGTTCCGGCCACCCGTGCTGATCTGGATCAATCGGTTTTCCGGTGCCGTACTCGTCGGTTTCGCGATCTACGGGTTCGCGACGCTGGCGTGAAATCTTTCAAAATATTTTTTCATTGAAAACCGGGCGCATGTATCCGGGTCCCATACGCTAACATATCCGCTCCATGCGCACGAAGCGGGAAAAACAATAATATGCTTGTATCCTCCCGGTTCGCTCCCGGTTGTACTTGCAATCTCTGGTGTGCTTGCGTCCTGTTATTCGCCGCCCTCGTTCCGGTTGGCTCACAGGCGGATGACGCGCCACAAGCATTCTCGCCGCAGGTCTGGATCAGCCCCGGCATTTACTCTCTGCACTTCGACCGCTCCAAAAACCTGCGCAACGACAACCTGGGTTTGAGCCTCGAAGTCGCGCTTGCGCCGGACCACGCCCTGATCGGCGGCAGCTATATCAACAGCAATCGGGAGCGCACGCACTATGGCGGCTACGAGTGGCGGCCACTGCACTGGCAGGTTGCAAGTCTCGGATTGAGTGCCGGCATCGCGATCGGCGCCTTCGACGGGTATCCGAACTACCGTGACGGAGGATGGTTCGTCGCCCCTCTGCCGGTGCTCGCGGTCGAGGGCAGATATCTTGGCGTGAACCTGAGCATAATTCCCACGATTCGGGACCGGCTCGACGGAGCGCTGGTAGTTCAGTTCAAACTACGGGTATGGTAAGCGGCGCCAGAGCGAGGCGCGCACCACCTCGCGCAACACGCGCTCGATGGCTTGAGGGGTATGCAGTCCCGCAGCCTTGGCCTCGCTCGCGAGCATGCCAACACGCAGTCGCGGCTGGGGTGACTTGCCTTCTTCCACTACTGGCAGTAGAAAGTATTCTTCCGTGTGAAGAGGTATCAAGACGTTGCTCCCTCGTTCCCTTCCTGTTCTTGTCGCATCGCTTGCCGCCAGCGCAGTGCTCGCCTTCGCGGGCCAACTGCAATTGACGACGTTGTCGGGCGGCGACTTCACCGTGTCCGATGAATCGGCACTCGCTTATTCGCTGCCAGCGCCGGGACTGGACGCGGCCCAACTCGAACTCTTCGCCAACGGCCGGCAGGAATTCCACCAGCGCTGGGTGGTTCTGGCCGTGATCGGCGGCAAATGGGGACGCGGACCAACATCTAATGGAGAAGTCTGCACGGACTGCCATGCCGGCAACGGGCGTGGCCACGCGCCGGATTCCGAGAGGGAAACGCTCGCATCGATGGTGGTTCGGTTCTCGGTCCCCGGCGAAAACGAGCACGGCGGGCCGCGGCCGCATCCGAATTACGGCGATCAACTGCAGGACCAGGGCGAGCTCGGCCGGGTGCTCCCCGAGGGTGACGCCGTGATCGCCTGGAGCGAGCGCGAGGAGCGACTGGCCGACGGATCCAGCGTGACCCTGCGCACCCCGAAGCTGGGTTTCACGAATCTGGCTTTCGGACCGATCGGCGCGGATGTCATGACGTCGGTGCGCATCGCGCCAGCGATATTCGGCGCGGGGCTGCTCGACGCCATTGCGGAGAATGCCGTGCTCGACATCGCGCGCCGGCAACAGGAACTCGGCTTCAACGGCAGACCGAACTATGTCTGGGATGAAGAAAAGCAAACCACGGCGCTCGGGCGCTTCGGCTGGAAAGCCAACCAGCCCAGCCTCAAGCAGCAGAATGAGTCCGCGTTCCTGAACGACATGGGCGTCACCACCAGCGTGTTCAAGCGCGAGAACTGCCCGGAGATCCAGACTGCCTGCCGCAAGCGTCCGACAGGCATGGTGCCGGAACAACCCGATCGCGCTTTCAATGAACTGCTTTTCTACACGCGCGCACTGGGCGTGCCTGCGCGACGCCGTATCGACGACCCGGTCGCCCTACGCGGCGAGCGATTGTTTGCCGAGGCGCAATGCTCGGTCTGCCATGTGCCGGAAATAAGAACCGGCGATTATCCCGCGCTGCCTCAGCTTGGCCACCAGGTCATTCGTCCCTACACCGACCTGCTGTTGCACGACATGGGCGAAGGACTCGCCGACGGCAGACCGGATTTTCTCGCCGGCCCGCGCGATTGGCGCACGCCCCCGCTGTGGGGAATCGGCCTGAGCAGCAAGGTCAACGGCAATGCGTCGCTGCTGCACGATGGCCGCGCGCGCAATCCAACCGAAGCGATCCTGTGGCACGGCGGCGAAGCCGCAGCTTCTCGCGACGCGTTCGTCCACATGCCGAAGCCGGAGCGCGAGGCTTTGCTTGCTTTCCTGAACTCGCTCTGACAATTCTAAATATGAACCACGGAGGACACGGAGGACACGGAGAAGAGCGTAAATGCGGATTGCGGGTCGCCAGGCTCACATTTGTGCCGATGGAAATGTCCATCATGTTGTCGAAATCCAGTTAGCCGCCGCCGGCGAGGTTACGCATGAACAAGGCAATTGACTACACGGCAATGCTCGATGTCGCTATCGAGGAAGCAAGATCTGGCCTGGCTGAAGGCGGGATTCCGATCGGAGCGGCGCTCTTCGACCGGAATGGGGTGCCGCTTGGGCGAGGTCACAACCGTCGTGTCCAGGAGAACGACCCGTCGGTACACGGCGAGACCGATGCCTTCCGAAAGGCAGGCCGGCAGCGCAGGTACCAGGACACGATCATGGTCACGACCCTGGCGCCGTGCTGGTATTGCAGCGGGCTCATCGTTCAGTTCCGGATCGGTAAGGTGGTGGTGGGCGAGTCGCGGACGTTCCGCGGCGGGATCGACTGGCTGCGCGAACGAGGCGTAAAGGTTGTTGATTTGGACTCATCGGAATGCGTAGCTCTGCTCACATCGTTTATCAAGGCTCATCCTGATGTCTGGGATGAAGACATCGGCGAGGCTTGAAGACCGATCACGGGGCCGGAACGCGAGGCTTTGCTCGCTTTCCTGAGTTCGCTCTGACAATTCGAAACTTGAACCACGGATAACCTCGCGGATACCCTACGTGCGTAGCACGTCGGAGTACCCTTCTAGCGTGGAGCACCTTTTTAGGATACGGCAGCTTCGGCTCCAAGTGTTCCCTTGAGTGCCGCGCCATAAAATCACAGAGAAAGGCATGAGTGCGGGTTCCGGGTCGCCGGGATCAGGTTTATGCTATTGGAAACTTGTTTATAACTATAGAAGCATGTTTCTAGTATTGGAGATGTTTATCATGACGTACAGATCTTCGTTAGGCCCCAGAAAACTCTCTCCAAACTTCACTCCACTTCCATCGGGAGCATACAAAAATGGCTGACTTCGATTTCTTGAAGGAGGAGTATCTGACGCTACGAAAGGAGGTTGAGGTGGCGATGGCTGAACTCGGCACGCTCGAGACGCATTGCATTTTCGGCGTTGGCGCGGGCTTCTTCTGGCTCTCAACGAAACCACTTGATGGGGCGTTCCTGGTTGCATGGTTCATTCCTCCCGTTGTGGTCGTTTTCGGTGCGTTGCGAAGTTGGTCAATCGCGAAGCACTTGGGTTGGCTCGGAGAATACTTGTCGCGAATCGAAGCGCAGGTTCGGAGCCAAGGGACGCTCTGCATCGGCTGGGAGCACTTCCTCGCGGAGAATGATCCAAAGCGACACCCGCCCGAACCTCGCCGCGGCTTCCGAGGCGAAGTGACAACAGCATTCTGGTGGGTCTTCTTCGTCTTCACTCTTGCATTCGGTATCGGCGGCTTCAGCGCCCAAAGTAAGAACTCGCTATACAAGTGGCTCACATCCTTGTTCTCGTAGGGAGCATGTGGCCTAATCCTTCCTATCGAGCGGACCTCCACCGGCCGCTCATGTCAAACGTTGAGGCTGTAGAAAAAGTTCGAAGTCGATCGACACAAGAATTAGACGCGATATGAACAGCGATCCGATAAGATTCGACATCAACGATCGACTGCACTGCGATCTCCTCGCAGAACGCATCCTCGGGCGTGGCAGCGGCAACATTGTCAGGCACCAACAAAATCGAGATTATTTCGTTGGACCATCAATCATGGTTGTTTTAAGGCTTTTTCTACAGCCTCGTTGGGCATCATAGTGCGCGATGAAGCGACAACACATACTTGATGAAATTCGACGGATGGCAAAAGCCAATGGAGGCGTGCCCATTGGGCGGGAGCGTTTCGAGCGTGAGACTGGGATCAAGGAGTCCGACTGGGCGGGAAGATTCTGGGTGCGGTGGAGTGAGGCTGTCAGAGAGGCCGGATTCGAACCAAACAAATTAAATATCGCCCACGAGGAGGAGTTTCTTCTTGAGCAATACGCATCCCTGATCCGCGAGCTTGGTCGGATACCGGTGCAAGGCGAAGTAATCATGAAGCGTCGTACGGATCCAGATTTTCCGAGTGAAAGGACTTTTCGACGGTTTGGGAACAAAGCGCAGATTCTCGCGAAGGTAACGGAATACTGTCGTGGAAAGGGCTACAACGATGTCGTCGCAATCTACGAAGCCACAACCTTCAGGCCAGAGGCGCCAGACGCGCAGAGTGAGAAAAACGATGGAACTGATTTTGGCTTCGTCTACCTCATCAAATCTGGACGCCACTTCAAAATCGGCCGGTCAAATGCAATAGGACGGCGTGAACGTGAGATTGCATTGCAGTTACCTGATAAAGCCAACACAGTTCATGTAATCAAGACGGACGACCCATCAGGAATAGAAGCGTACTGGCACCAGCGCTTCGCAGATCGGCGTAAGAACGGAGAATGGTTTGAGTTGTCTGCCTCAGACGTAAAAGCGTTCAGGCGTCGCAGGTTCATGTGATGATGCCCAACCCTGCCATGCAGCGGCCGCGAAACGGCAGGCGTGTGCCCGCTGTTTCGCGGCCGCTGCATGGCAGGCGATAGGCTTTTCCTTCGTCTTCGGGTTCGGACTCGGGAACCCGGATCCATCTATAACGGAAGGCAGATATGGCGCGCAACATCATCCTGTGCATGGACGGCACCTGGAATAAGCCCGGCCAGACCGACCAGGGGGTACAAACCGCGACGAACGTGCGCAAGCTGTACGATACGCTGGCCGATCGCCCGGACCAGATCCGCAAGTATTTTCCCGGCGTCGGCACCGACCCCGGGGAGAAAGTAAGTGGCGGCGCGTTCGGCTGGGGTCTGTTCGACCAGATCAAGGATGGGTACCGCTACCTGCGCGAGTGCTTCGAGCCCGGCGACCGGATCTGCATCTTCGGGTTTTCCCGTGGCGCCTACTCCGCGCGCAGCCTCGCCGGCATGGTCCTGCGGTGTGGCATCGCCCGGAGGGACGTCCAGGATGTGAAGCTCCCGGGGCTGGTGGCCGACCTGGTCACCACGCAGCAGGACGCTAATCTCAAAGTGGACGTGACCGACAAGGCGTTCGCGATGTACAAGCACGCCTACGAGGAAAAGAACCGTGCCGACGCCGAGCAGTTCAAGCGCGATTACTGCAACGATACGGTTGTGCACCTCATCGGCGTATGGGATACCGTCGGCGCCCTGGGAATTCCGAACGAGTTCTTCATCCCGCCGCTGCGCAAGATCGACAAGGCGATCGACGCAAGGCTTTACGGGTTCCTCGACACGAACCTCAGCCCACGCGTCGAAGCGGCGTATCACGCGCTTGCCATCGACGAGCAGCGCAAGCCCTTTTTGCCGACCCCGTGGACCGACGCAGCAGGAGCCGCGCCCCGCGTCAACGTCGCCGGCTCGAAGGTCGAGCAGGTGTGGTTCGTCGGAGCGCATTCCAACGTCGGCGGCGGGTACGCCGATGCCGGGCTCTCAGACATCGCGCTCAATTGGATGGTTAACCGCACGAGCGCGAACGGCTTGCAGTTCGAGCCGCCCGCGCTCGCTGCCCTGCGTCCCAACCCCAGGGCGAAGCGGCGCGACTCACTGAAGGAATTCGCCGAGATCGGCAGCGACAAAAAAAACCGGTTCTTCGCATGGATCGACCGCCTCTCCACGCGATTCCTGGGCGTCCGCCGGCCGATTCTTGAGGGCTCGTGGATTCACGACAGCGTTGCGCAACGTCTCGCCGCGCCCGCGGTCGCTGAGCCGGAGTCCGAATCTGCCTATAGTCCGGCGCCGACGCTGAAGGTGACGACTCGCGACGGAGTGAGAACAGTCGACCCGCAATTTCGCCTGGTTTCCTGACGACCGTGCGAAGGGATCGGATTTTCCTAAAAGGGCACTCCCCGCTAGAAGGGGACTCCGACGTGCTGCGCACGTAGAGTATTCGCGAGGGTATCCGTGCTCTTAAGGCGCAGCACTCAAGGGAACACTTGGAGCCGAAGCTGCCGTCGTTCCCGGTTTAGAATACAAGCAACACGCGAACGAAGGAGTATCCCGCGCATGCGATTGACCGCGACAACGCTTTTGCTGGCACTTGCCCTACCCGCGCAGGCCGAGGTCCTCTGCCCGGATTCAATCGAAGTGAATCAGCAGGCGACCATCGCCGGCGACTGGACGGTGTCCTACACCGATCCGCCGCTGCGGCTGACCGGCGTGACGATCTACGATGGCCCGCCCTCGCAAAACCACAAGATCAAACCGTTCTCGGTGAAAAGCACGCGAGGCGAACTGCGCGTTTCCTGGCGGCTTCCGGAAAGCAAGCGCAACTTTCATCTGACCTGCAATTATGAACGCACCACCGCCAGCATTACCGCATTGCTGCCGCCCGGCATGAACGGCTGCAACGCCGTGTTCGATCGCCGCGTGTCCTATGGCAACGAAGCACTGGCGGTAAAAAGAATGGTGTGCAATTAGAGGCCCCACCCCCCCCTCTCCCTAGCCCTCTGCTCCGCTTCAAGTGTTCCCTTGTCCCGCGAGGGGAGAGGGGACTTGTAGGCCTAATCCAGGTACTAGAGTTACCAATTTGCAGCAATCAACCAATTGAACGCCTTCTCCCGCTCCGTCCCTTTGGTCCTCTCCGTAAGAAGAGAGAACTTGTGAGCGTAACCTGAAAAATTTAATATCGAGCGCAGGTATCAACCAATCGCGCGGCTTCTCAACCCCCTCTCCCCTAGCGGGATACCCAGGCGAAGCCGGGAGTACCCATTTAGAGGGCCGGGGAGAGGGGGAGCCGGAAGGAAATGTCTATGTCTTTTCAAATCGATGTTATTTCCGACGTGGTTTGTCCCTGGTGTTTCATCGGCAAGCGCAACCTCGAGCGCGCGCTGGAAACCTGGCGCGCGACGCATCCCGATGAAACGCCTGCGGTGCGCTGGCATCCGTTCCAGCTCAATCCCCATCTTCCCGACAGCGGCGTGCCGCGCAAGCAATACCTCGAGAACAAGTTCGGCGGTCCGGAACGCGCAAAGGAAATCTATGCACGGGTGTCGGCGGCAGGAAAGCGCGCCGGCATCGATTTCGCGTTTGACAACATTCAGGTTCAGCCCAATACCATCGACGCGCACCAGCTGATGCATTACGCCGGCGAACACGGCAGACAAAACGAAATGGCCGAAGCGATCTTCCGCCGCTATTTTGTGGAAGGCGCGGACCTGAGCGACAGGCAGACGCTCGCCGACATCGCACAACAGGCCGGGATGAATCGCGATGAGGTGGCCGCGTATCTCGCCAGCGATACGGATCGTACGCTGATCGAAGAACAGGACCGGCGGGCACGCGCCATCGGCGTGGAAGGCGTGCCCTTCTTCATATTCAATCAGCGCCTCGCCCTGTCCGGCGCGCAGCCGCCAGAGGTCATTCTCGAGGCGATGGAGAAGGCGTGCGAAGAACTTGCTGCGACGCCGCAACCCGGCTGACGAAACCGGTTGATTCCGCGAACCGGCGGCGCTAGCATGGGTTCAACAACAAGAGCACGAATGTTTGTGACCCTCAACTCCGCCAAGGAGGTGCACCATGTGCTTTGAATTTGAAGCGCTGTACTGGGCAAAGCTGGCCGAAGAGGAAGAGAAAAGGAAAGAGGCCGAGAAACAACGCAAGGCTGCGGAAACGAAGCCGCAGAGACAACCCGCCTACGACGAAGACCTGCTTCCTGTCTGATTCCAACCAGCGACGCCCCATTCCGAACCCCGCGCAAGCGGGGTTTTGTTTTTGTCCACGCCCTGGCCAGGATGACTTTGCCGGATAATGTTTGCGGCAAACCTGTTATCACTCCACCTCGAACGGAAAGGACTCGAAAATGTCGGAATCGAAATCTCTGTTGCAGCGACGCGACTTCCTCGGCGGCATCGCGGCTACCGCGGCCGCAATCGGCCTGGGCGATCTGATCGCGAGCGCGCAAGCCGCGGACTCCGGTGCGGGTACCGAATTCCAATCCTGGCTCGACGGCATCCGTGGTCAGTACCGGCAGGTCTACGACGCCCCCTCACCCAACAATGGCTTCGCGTTGATCTGGTCGCACGTGTTCCTGATGACCGGAGCGCAGGGATATAACGTGCCGGAAAGCGAACTCGGTGTGGTCGTCGTATTGCGGCATTCGGCGATCCCGATTGCATTCAGCGACGGCGTGTGGGAGAAATACAAACTCGGCGAGTATTTTAAAATCAGCGACCCCGCCACGAAATCACCCGCTGTGCGCAATCCCTTCGCCCATATCAAGCCGGGCGATATGCCGCTACCCGAGGCTGCCCTGGAAAAACTCGTCGCACGCGGTGTCCGTATCGCCGTGTGCAACACCGCGATCCACCATCAGAGCGCCCGCCTGGCGCAACAATTGGGATTGCAACACGAGTCCATCAAGCAGGACTGGCTGGCGGCGGTCCTGCCTGGAGTGCAGGTCGTTCCTTCCGGCGTGCTGGCGGTCAATGGTGCGCAATCGAAAGGCTGCAGCTACTGCTTCGCGGGCTGATTCGACGATGATTCAGCGAGGACACCGCGTCCGCGCATCGACGATCGCGCTGGCGATCGTGACGTGTTGTATCTGCGCGCCGATCACGGCAGCCGAAGATGACCGCTATCCAGGATGGCGTGACGCTCCGGATCCGGACGGACCGGTTGGGGAGGCGATCGCATTTGGGCGGCGCATCCTTGCGCATACGCCAGCAAACGCTCCGGCGTATGCGGGCAGCGCGCTCAACTGCACCAGTTGCCATCTCGATGGCGGACGCACGCCGTGGGCGGCGCCGTGGGTGGGCATCTGGGGGGTGTTCCCCGAATATCGCAGCCGCAACGCGAAAGTCAACGCATTGCAGGACCGCATCAACGATTGCTTCGAGCGATCCCTGAATGGCCGACCCCTGCCTCCCGAGAGCCGGGAAATGATCGGCATCCTGGCGTACATGCAATGGCTGTCGCGCGAAGTGCCGACGGGAAAAAGCGTTTCCAGTCGCGGATTCCTGCGCATCAAAAGCCCGCAGGCACCGGACCCGGAGCGCGGAGCGCGGGTCTATGCGCAGAAATGTGCACTCTGCCATGGCGACGCGGGTCAAGGCACACACACCCCTTCCGGCGAAACGGTTTATCCGCCGCTGTGGGGGCCGAAATCGTTCAACGTCGGCGCCGGCATGGCGAGGCTCAATACCGCCGCAGCCTTCGTCAAGGCCAGCATGCCCCTCGGCCAGGGCGGCTCACTGAGCGATCAGGAGGCGTTTGACGTTGCCGCGTTTTTCATCCGGCAACCACGGCCGGATTTCCTCAGGAAATTGGAGGATTGGCCCGAGGGCGGAAAGCCGGACGACGCCCGCTACTGACTCGCGCTGCAAATCCGATGAAACTCATCACCTGGAATATCCAGTGGGCGCGCGGGATCGATCTCGCGGTCGATCTGGCGCGCATTGCGCGCACCGCCCGCGAGTTCGCCGACTTCGACCTGCTATGCCTGCAGGAAGTCGCGGTGAACTATCCCGGGCTGCCGGGAAGCCGCGGCGAGGACCAGGTCGCGGAATTGTCGCGTGCGTTACCTGGCTTCAGCGCGCATTACGGCGTTGCGACCGATGTCGATGACGGCAAAGGCGGTCGCAGCCTGTTCGGCAATCTGGTTTTTTCGCGATTGTCCGTGATCCAGATTTTCCGGCACCTGCTGCCCTGGCCCGCGGATCCCGCGGTGAAAAGCATGCAGCGCAGCGCTATCGAAGTGGTGGTGCAGGCCCCAAGGGGTCCAGTGCGCGTCACAACGACTCACCTGGAGTATTACTCGTCGATTCAGTGCATGGCGCAGGTCAGTGCGCTGCGCGCACTGCATCAGGAGGCATGCAGCCACGCATCAGCTCCTCGCGTTCGGGACGATGCCGGTCAGCCCTTCCAGACCCTGCCGCGACCGCCTTCGGCCATTCTCACCGGGGACTTCAATTTCAGACCGGAAGGTCCGGAGTATCGGCGCATCACGGCGCCATTCGATGCCGGCACTGCACCCGCTCTCATCGATGCATGGACACTTGCACATCCCGGAATTCCCCATGCGCCGAGTGCCGGAGTCCACGAAGACAGTTGGGCCAAGCCACCCTTTTGCTGCGATTTCATTTTCGTGACCGCCGATCTCGCTGAGCGAGTGCGCGATGTAGCAATCAACGCGCAAACGCAGGCCTCCGACCATCAGCCGGTATTGATCGAAATCGCGGATTGACGGTTGGGAGACAAACTGCCGCGAATCTCAGTGCCTTCGTGGTAGTACTTTCAGTTGCCGTTGCGCGCAGATCCATCCTCAGGACGCCGTCGTACCCCATTTACCCGGCACCGGTACGGCCTCTTCCGGACCCGGCCACGGCGGCATGGTCACGCCGACCGCCGCAAGCGCTGCGCCGTCTTCAGCCCGGAACTGGAAATGCGTTCCCACCGGAATGGTGACGCAGACTCCGGATTCGAGCGCGACAACTTCCTCCCGCCCATTCCAACTGCGCCACATTTCTCCGCGGCCGGACAGCACGAACCAGATCTCGTCCACAGTGCGGTGACGGATCGCCTTCGAAGCGTGGCCACCGGCAAGTTCGAAGTGGGCCATTCCGCCGCGCGGCGTTTTCAACAGCACGCGAACGTCGGAACCGTCGGGCGCGACGATGTCGGGCATTGGCGGCAGCCGTTTGGTTTCGAAGTTCATACCTTCCCCTCAACCCTGGCCTGTTTTTCCGGTTGGATTGTCGCTTAATCCGGCCTGCGCGCAAACGATCCAGTCGCGACTTGCAGGGTCCTTATCGCGGACGCGGCACCGCGCCATCCGCGCCGGCCGGATGGAACGACGAACCGGACCGCGCGGAAGCTATCCATCTGTTTAACACCGCGTTTTAGCCGGAATTTCGACATCGACACTTGATCGGATCCGAAGGATAGTATGGATCGATGACATTCCGGCAATGACCCGGCCAGATTGGCCACGAACGACACAACGGACCTTCCACCGTCGCCATCCTTACCCGGCGTTTACCATAGCGACTGGCAACTGCGTTCCCACCCATGATCAACAAGGCAAACAAGCGCTTCGCGAACCGCAGATACCTCGGCATGTCGGTGAGGGAGTTTGCCATGCTGAAGCGGCTGGACACGCCGCAGGAAATCCAGGTCTTCCTGAACGCGACGCCGATCAATCACGAGCTGGATGGCGAAACCATCCTGTCCGTTCGGGAAGTGTTGCGGCAGCGCCGCGCACACTGCATCGAAGGCGCCTTTCTGGCGGCGTGCGCGCTGTGGATTCATGGCGATCCGCCGCTGCTGGTTCATCTCGACTGCGATCTGAGCGATTTCCCTCACGTGATCGCTGTTTTCCGCCGCAAGGATTGCTGGGGTGCGATTTCCAAGACCAATGGCACGCCGCTGCGCTATCGGGATCCGGTCTACCGTACGCTGCGGGAGCTGGCGATGTCGTACTTCCACGAGTATTTCAACAAGAGGTATCAAAAGACATTGCGCAGCTATTCGCGGACATTCGATCTGCGAAGAGTCGATCCCTCCCTTTGGGTCACGAACGAAGAAGCATGCAACGAGGTTCACGATCGCCTGGTAAAGGCGCGGCATTACACTCTTATCTCGGCAGCGCAGGAGCGCCTGCTGGCACAACGCGATGCCTTCGAGCGCAAAGCGTCGAAACTGGTGCAGTATCCAAAGCCGCGCTCACTGAACCGCCGTTAAGGCGCAAGCGGCGAAACCTGCACACATCGCGCCGACCCCACCATCTACGTGATCCCAGCCATGGCAGTCCTGTTGCGGCCGGACTCTTTGGCCTGGTAGAGGGCGGTGTCGGCGGCCTTGAGCACGGCGGCCACCGAGTCGCCGTCTGCCGGAAATTCCGCGACCCCCATCGAAACGGTGACACGCGCCAGGTTTTTGCCTTTGCAGACGAATTCATGGTCCGCTATTGCCTTGCGCACGGCTTCCGCCCGGGCAAAGACGATCTCCTTGCTCGCCCCATGCATGATCAGCGCCAGCTCCTCCCCGCCATAGCGGCAGGCCACGTCCTCGGACCTGAGCTTCGAGCGCACCAGATCCGCAATCTCCACCAGCACGAAGTCGCCGACATCGTGCCCATGGGTATCGTTGTATTGCTTGAAGTGGTCGATGTCCACCATGATCACGCCCAGTGGTTTTCCGGCCCGCTTGCAATTCGACAATTCACGGGCCAGCGTTTCCTCAAGGTAGCGCCTGTTGAACAAGCGCGTCAGCGGATCCCGCACCGACCGCTCGCGCAGCGCTTCGCGAAGTTTCAGGCTGACGAGCGCCATCGCCAGGTTGTCCGCCGCCATTGAAATAAGACGGGATCGGGATTCCACCGACCTTCGCATGAGGCCGGCACCGTCACCGCCATCGCCATCCCCGCGACCGAGCGTCACGGAAAGCACTCCAATCATCTCGCCCTGCGCAATTGCCGGCGCGCAGACGTAGCCCTGCCTGGAGCCTTCGGCTATGTGCTTGCACACGATCACGTCCGTCGACCCGTCTACCACGTGGACCTTGCCTTGCCGCAAAGCCCAGCAGTCGTCGGGGGAAATTGCCTCCACTGAAAAACATTCAGCGTCGCCCCACTGGGCCACCGATTCGACCCTGCTGTGGTTTTCGTTGAACAGATAGAGTGCCCCCGCGTATTCGGCGAAGATCCTGCGGGCGAAATGTGCAACGATGGAATGCGTTTCCTCCAGCGACCGGCACACCTGCAGGTAGGAATTCAATTCGTTGATGAGCTGCATCTCCAGATTGTGCTGCGTCAGTTCCAGCTGAGAGACGCGCAACTGATTTTCGTGATTCTTGCGATCGGTAATATCAGTGGAGGCGCCGATGAATCCGGCAAACTTCCCGTCCTTGCTGATGTAGGGCTCGCCCGTGTCGAGCACGTACCGGTATTGGCCGTCCGCCCGACGCAGCCGGTACTCCATCTCGAACGACTTGTGCGCCCCGAATGCCTCTTCGAAAATCCTCAGGCAGGGTTCCAGGTCGTCGGGATGCAGGGCCTTGATCCACGCATCGCCGCCCACGCGTTGGGTTGACGTCCCTCCCACAAATTTCATCCATTTTGAATTGGTGAAGACGACCTTGCCTTCCGCATTGGTCAACCACAGCATCACCGGTGCATCTTCGGCGACGATTTGAAAGTCGGTATCAAGGACTAATGACTGACGATCGGATTCCGGCTGGTCGCTGGTGCGCGTGCTGGCATTTTCGTCCATGGCGGCGGCTCCTTACGCGGACGTGAGTTTAGGAGACAGATTCTGTGAACTCGGGAAAGCGTTTCGCGTTTCGGCCCCGACTACACTCCGCACCGCGGAGAGGCGGTCAATTACGGACAAAGCTATTCTATGCCCTGGAGTCGGTCAGGATCGCACTTCCATGCCCGGGCCACGGAACTGACCCGGGTTGCTATGTCTTTTCATCCTCCCTGGACGATTCGGCAAGCCACAGCCGACGCCAGCCCTCATGCCCGAGGCGGCGCAGTGTCTCGATGTTTTTCCGATAAATCGCCGTGGTGTCCGGATGGGTGGTGACCGCACGCTCGACGCTCGATTCGCGTAACAGATGCAGCATGGGATAAGGCGAACGATTGGTGTAGTTCTCGATATCGTCCGGCCCGGCATCTTCGAACTGGTAGCGGGGATGAAAACTCGCGACCTGGATCACGCCGTCGAGTCCGAGTTCACTGACCGCGTCGTCGGCCCGTTCCAGAAATTCGTTGTAGTCCGGAAAATCGGCCAGGACATGAGGATGGATCAGCAGGGTCGTCTCGCATTGCACCGGGTCGGCGGAGTCCAGTGCGCGCAACTCCGCCATCAGCTCTTCGAGCAGCCTGGCCGGCCAACGCGCGTCGCTGACGAAATACCGGATACGGTTGTTCAGATGGACCGGCTTGGCGAACGGGCACAGGTTGAGACCGATCACCGCCCTCTCGAGCCAGGTTCGCGTCGCAGAGACGACTTCTTCAGCGTCAGGCCGGGCGTTCATTGTCGTGGAACTTGTTGGTTAACCTGTCGAAAGTGGTAACTGAAAATCTCACCACGAAGGCACGAAGACACGAAGAAAACCGAGAACAAGTGTTTCTGTTCGAACCTCGTTGAATCAGTGAAGTGGGTATCGGACCAATGAAATCCGTTTCTCTACATCCGCACGCGAATTCAGGAAATGCGTCTGCTTCTCTTCGTGTCTTCGCGCCTTAAGGTGAAACACTTACGGCTGAAGCTGTCGTGGTGAGTCCCGATGTTAACTCAACAGCTATGGTCTCACGACAATCAGCTTTTCCTCATCGAGTGCCAGGCGCTCGGTCAGGCATTCGCTTTCGCCGACTGCAAATTCGCGACACACCCCCGGCCGGCGTTCGTATATCCGGCACAACATCGTGACCCTATCCACGGCGGCACACCAGCCATCGTCGAGGCGTTTCATGACTTGTCCGCCCCATTGGTCCGTTGCGACGAATTCGGCCGGAGGATCGTCGTCGCCCATCAGGATGACTTCCAGCTTGCAGCAACACGCTCTGCATGTGGCACAGGCAACGGCCCCACCGCTGGTGGTTCCCGGATTTGCTTGATCGCTCATTGCGTGTCAGAACTCCGCGGAATCGGACTTCAGGCTGCCAGCAGCTTCGCGATGTCCGCCGCGATGTTCCGCGGCTTCGTCCACGAGCCGTAGCGCCTGACCACGTGCCCATCCCGGCCGACCAGAAACTTGGTGAAGTTCCACTTGATCGCGTGGGTGCCGAGAAAGCCCGGCGCAGTGGAAGTCAGCCATTTATACAGCGGATGCGCACCGGCGCCGTTCACATCGATCTTGTCGAACATCGGGAAGGAAATCCCGTAATTTTTCCGGCAGAAGGACCCGATCTCGTCCGCTGCGCCCGGTTCCTGCTTGCCGAACTGATTGCAGGGAAAACCCAGCACGTCGAAGCCTTTTGCGTGAAAAACCTGCTGCAGTTCTTCCAGCCCCGCGTACTGCGGCGTAAAGCTGCATTGGCTGGCCGTATTGACCACGAGCGCGACCTTGCCGCGAAAGGCATCCAGCTTGACCGGCTTTCCCTCCAGGCTGGTAGCAGAGAACGCATACAGGTCGGTCATTCGAACCCTTCCCTTTCTCGACGTGCAACGGGACCTCGCACTCCGGCTGGGCAAGGTCCCGGCAATTATTTTCCCGCTAGCCAATTGTCAACGCCGCGTCGCCCCGCGTCATGACGCCGATCTTCGTCGCAGCCGCAAAGCCCTCGGATCTGAAAATGCGCAGCACGTCGTCCGCCGCCTCGGGCGCGCACGCCACCAGCAGGCCGCCCGAGGTCTGCGGATCGGTGACGAGATTGCGCTTCCAGTCCGCGAAATCCCCAGGGCATTTCACTTCATGGCCATAGCCCGCCCAGTTGCGCCCCGATGCGCCGGTGGCCATACCCTGCTTCACGCATTCCAGTGCGTCTTCGAGCACAGGCAGATCGTCGAAGCGCACGGCGGCTCCCAGTCTGGAGCCGCGGCAGATTTCGAGCAGATGGCCGCCGAGGCCGAAACCCGTTACATCGGTCATGGCGTGGACACCCGGCAGGTCCGCGAGCTTCAATCCCGGCGTATTGAGCTGCGTCGTCGTGGCCAGCATCTGCCGATAGCCGTCGGGCGAGAGTTTCCCCTTCCTCAGCGCGGCGGAAAGGATGCCGATACCCAGCGGCTTGCCGAGGATCAGCACGTCACCCGCCTTCGCGCCGCTGTTGCGCTTGACCTTGTCCGGGTGCACGACGCCGAGCGCAACCAGGCCATAGATGGGCTCGAGCGTGTCGATGGAATGGCCGCCAGCGATCGGAATGCCCGCGATCGCGCACACCGACTCACCGCCTGCGACAATGCGCTGGATGGCTTCGACGGGAAGTTTCTCCAGCGGCATGCCGACCAGGGCCAGCGCGAAAATCGGCTGGCCGCCCATGGCGTACACATCGGAGATCGCGTTGGTCGCCGCGATGCGCCCGAAGTCGAATGGATCGTCGACGATGGGCGTAAAGAAATCGGTGGTGGCGATAATGGCCTGTTGGTCGTTGAGGCGATAGACCGCCGCGTCGTCGCTGGTCTCGATGCCGACCAGCAGATCCTTCGGGATCGCGCGCAGCGGCGTCCTGGCGAGAATCTCGGACAGCACGGCCGGTCCGATCTTGCAGCCGCAACCACCGCCGTGGCTGAACTCGGTGAGACGGATGGGGCGTTCCGCGGGTGCGTTCATCTGAGCCGTCGAGTCAGGGTCGGGTCGCTTAGAATACCCCACTCTCCATTCTGGTACTTCATCGGTGAGGTACGAAAGCAGCGTCGACCTGGCACAGCTCGACGACTTCGACGAAGTCGTCGATGTCCGCTCGCCCGCGGAATTCGCCGTCGACCATGTCCCCGGCGCGGTGAACTGCCCGGTGCTCGGCAACGAGGAGCGTGCCCGGGTTGGTACGGTTTACAAGCAAATCTCGCCGTTCGAAGCGCGCAAGATCGGCGCAGCGCTGGTGGCGAAGAATGTGGCGCGGCATCTCGAGACGCATTTCGCCTCGCGCGACCAGCACTGGAAACCGCTGATCTATTGCTGGCGCGGCGGCAAGCGGTCGGGAGCGATGACGCTCATTCTGCGGGAGATCGGCTGGGATGCGGCGTCGTTGCAAGGCGGCTACCAGAGCTATCGGCGTGCGATGCTCGCGCAGCTCGAAGAACTGCCGATGCGATACGACTATCGCGTCATCTGCGGCCCCACCGGCAGCGGCAAAAGCCGCCTGCTGCAAACGCTGGCGGCGCGCGGCGCACAGGTCCTTGACCTCGAAGCGCTGGCGCGGCATCGCGGCTCGGTGCTCGGCGACCTGCCCGGCGATCCGCAGCCCGCGCAGAAAATGTTCGAAAGCTTGGTCTGGAGCGCGCTGCGAAACTTCGATGCGACACGCCCCGTCTTCGTCGAGGCGGAAAGTAGAAGGATCGGCGCACTGCGCGTGCCGGAAGCGCTGCTGGAACGCATGCGCAAATCGAGCTGTGTGCGCATCGAGGCGCCGGTGGCGGAGCGGGTGCGCTTCCTCATCGCCGAGTACCGGCATTTTCTGGCTGAACCGGCATGGCTGAAGACGCAATTGTCGCGGCTGACCGCGCAGCATTCCAAGGCCACCGTCGCGCGCTGGATCGCGCAGATCGACGCGGGAGAATGGGAGGTTCTGGTCGGCGACCTGCTCGCGACCCACTACGATCCGGCTTACCTGCGTTCGATGAGAAACAACTATCCGGGTCTGGTGGATGCGGCGCTGCTGAACGCCGCTTGCCTGGACGATCCAGGGTTCGAGCTCGGCGCCTGCGCATTGCTCAGTCCGGCCTTCCTGGCTGCGCGTGCGTAAATAGACGGGTCGCGCTGCTGAGCGCGGACACCGCCTCAGGTGTGCGAGTACATGAGCTTGCCGGGTGCATCGAGTTGTGCCTTGAGAATGGTCCCGCTGGCCGATTCCGTGATGTAGAGCGTATTGCGGTCCGGCCAGCCGAAAGCGACATTGGTGGTGTGCGTGCCCATGCACGACCTGATCCGGTGCACCGGCTCCCCCAGGGAATTGAAGGTCCACACCGATCCCATGCCCACATGGGCCACGATCAGTCCGCCTTCCTCGTCCAGGGCAAGGCCGTCCGGTCCGCCGCCGCCCGAGAGCTGGATGTACAAACCGACTTTGGCAATGCCGCCTTCGCGCACGAACGGCACTCTCCACACGCAATTGCCACGCGTCACGGCAACGTAGAGCTGCGACTCGTCGCGGTTCATGACCAGTCCGTTGGGGCTCGGTATGTTGTCGAGCAGACAAGTCAGCGCGCCCGTGGGACTGAGGCAAAACAACCGCCCGGTCGGATCATGCAGTCCGGTCAATCCCTGGTCGGTGAAGTACAGGTCGCCATTGGATGCAAAAAACAGATCGTTGACCCCCTTGAAGCGCGAACCATTCACGTCACGCAGAAACGGCGTGATTCTTCCGCTCACCGGATCGAGCAGCACGATGCCGTTCTTGTGGTCGGCGATGAAGATGCGGCCGTCGCGATGGAACTTCAGGCCGTTCGGCCAGCCGTCGTATTGGGCGATGACATGAAAAACGCCATCGCGGGTCACCTTGAACACGCGGCCATTCTGGATGTCGACGCACCACAGATTGCCTTCCCGGTCGAAAGATGGGCCTTCGAGCAGCGAGCCTGCCGGCGTGCCGACCGGCTGGCGCGCGACCCAGCCGTTGTTCTGGTCGGCAGACTTCAGTTCCTCGGGAAGCCGCGCGAATACGGTGGTCTGCACAATGGTGGGCGGATTGAACAGCATGGATCCTCGTCTGGAGAAATTAATTGGCCGGTCCGGCCACGATGAGGATGCTCATCGCCTTGCCGGAATCCTCGGGATTGCGCAGTAGATCGTTGACCAGCGAGCGTCCCTTCCCCACGGCATCGGGCGTCAGCAAACGATCGCTGATGCGTCCGAGAGCAATGCCCAGGACGGCTGCGCCGGCGTAAGGCACCGCGGTGAACAATCCGGTCCTGACGATGGTCAAGCCGCGTGTCGTTTGCAGATAGCTGGGCAACCAGGTCAGAAACAGATACCGGGTGTAGACCGCGCAACCTTCGGCGAGCGCCAGGCCCCACATGGTGCGCGTGCGCAGCAAGTCCAGCACGCGCGTGGCCCTGGCGCGGCTCTGCAGGGCGCTGGTCTTCGCGTCGCGCTCGCCCGCGGGAATCCACTCGCGCACTACGCGCCCGCCGGTGGGAAACGTTGTTGGTTCGCCTATGCCCATGGCCAGCCGCGTGCCGATCAACGAGACGAAGTTCCAGGAAGCGCCGGTGAGCATGGTCGCCGCCGACCAGATCGTGATGCCGGCTGCATTGATGGTTTTGGTGCCCAGCCGGTGGACTTCGCGTAACGCCGGCAGAACACGACGATGAATCGGCACCATGATCGGTCCGATCAGTGCCCACTTCGCCGACGCGGAACCGATCATCAGATTCACCGAGGCCGAGAGCAGCACGACCCCGATCAGGATAACCGCCATCGGAAAACCCATGGCCTTGAGCCAGCCGGCGCCTTTGATCGCCGTCAGCGCACCCAGGTTGGACTGGCCAAAGGCATAGACGAATTGCGCGCAGAAGAAAGCCATGACCAGGTAGTAGCCCATGCCGCTCATCGACTTGCTCATGCCGGCGACGATGTCGCGGTTGTTGAGCGGATTCACCACCACGGCGGCATCGGTGATGTTCGCCGCCGCCTGGGTCAGGCCGGCAAGCAACGGATCCAGACTGGAGGGCAGGAAGAAGGTCGCGGAGAAACCACCGGAGACACCGGCAAAAGCCGCCGCAATGCCGGCGAGCGGATGGCGGCCGGCCGCATGGAAGATCACCGCGCCGAGCGGAATCACCAGAACATATATCGCGATCGGCTTGCCGTTGCGCGGATCGAGTTCGGTGAAGTTCACTCCCGAAAGCAACCAGGATGCCGCCCACACCACGAGCATCAGCAGCAGGAACAGGATCGCCGGATCGGGCAGCTTGTTGTCGAGCCGCCCGACCGCATCGAGATCGAACAGTCACGGTTTTTCGCCTCGCACTTCTTCGCGCAACCTTCGCGCCTTCGCGGTGAAGACTCCAGGCTTTGGAACCCGAAAGGACAAACTCGGCGATATAGTCGGTAATAAGCTGATCCTCGCGCGCGGCGGTATAGGCCTTTCCCTGCGAAATCCTGATGCTTCTGACCGGCGATCCCTCCATGCGCGCAAAAGCGAGAAGGAACCCCTGGGGATCGCAAACCGAAACGCAGATCGGTCGATTGAATTCCTGCTTCACTCTGGCCATTGCGCGATCGAGCAACTGCCTTGCAATGTCCAGCGTCAATCCCGGCATGATGCACGCTCCCCTGCAAAGTACTGCGGTTGAATAGCCGCCGGCATGCGAACTCGATGATGAATCCAGCCAGACCGCCGTTCCCGCGATGGCGCCGATGGTTCAGCCTTATCCAGGGTTCGTTGCAGAGGCTGCCGCTAGACGGGTCCGATCTTTCTGCGCCGGAAAATTTTCTTCAACGCCGACCCGTGCCGTCCGCCTTCCAGGTTGCGATCGGCGTCCAGGATGGCGCGTGCACCTCTCGCGAAGTCGGTGAAGCCGTCGAGCTGGAAATGGCTTTCCAGAATGAGCCGATCGGCCTTCTCCCGCCCGAGCAACGCCCGCACTTCCCAAAGCATCGCCGACCAGATCTGGCCGTTGACGTGTTCGTCCCCGCTTGGGCGGAAACTCCGGTGGGTCCTCGGGCTGTCGACACGGCGCAGGCAAGGCGGATCGTCGCCGCTGCCAAGTCCGGAAAGCAGGCCGTCCCAGCTCATGACCGAGTTCCGGTAATGCGGGGGTTTGCGCGATTCGAAGAAACTCGCGGCGAAATAATCGCCGAAGCCTTCGCCCATCGCGGCGGCTTCGGCCGACTGGCCGAAATCGGGGCAGATCGCATCCTGGATGGCATGGCCGAGTTCATGCAGAATGGTCTCCGCATCCTCGGCGTCGTCGATGTCGCCGGTACCGAAGGTGAGCATGCGATCGACCGGGCTGTACCAGGAATTGTCGTCGCGAGTGCCATTGACGTTGGCTTTGACCGGCTCGCGGAAGATGGCTCGCGCGCCCTTGTAGCCGAGTTGCTCCAGATAGCGCAGCGCAGAGTCGACATGGTAATAGACCATCACTTCTTCGAAGCCGCGCTCGTGCGAGCGCAACGAGAACTGCAGGTCGGCCTTTCTGACGCGCATGTCGCGCGTAGGCGCGGTCGTGACTTTTTCTCCGGAGAGCGTGCCGCCTCCATCCAGGCCTTCGAGGATGACCTCGCGGTAGGCGACCGGCGGCGGACGGCGCGGTTTCTTCCTCTCGTTGAGCAGCAGCGCATGGTCGCCGAGAGCGGTGACCGGGCTCGGATCGAACACGTGGCCGCGTCCGCGCACGGCCTCGGCCAGGTTGTCGTATTTGTTGAGGATGGCGCCGTTGCGGGCGCTCAGGTAGACAATCCACTCCTCTCGCGGCAAAGCGCGTGTCAGCCGCACCTTCCATGCCGGCACCAGTTCGTTTTCGCGGGGGAACCACAGCCTTTCGGTCTCGCGCACGTCGCTGAGCCGGTCGCGCTTCGGCAGGGAGCGGCGCGCGCGGCGCACGGCCTCGTCGCGGTCGATGTTCTTCTCGAATTTTCCGGGCAGCAGACGCGGCGGCACCGAACGGTTCTTGGAGAGATACACACGTCCGGAACGATCCATATGAACCGTCACGTAACCGCGGTGCACGCGATAGCGGTCGTGAACCTGCCTGAAGATGACGTGCGCGGCGCCCAGGCTGCGGATCACGCGCTGCACGGTGAGTTCGCTGACGCCCTCCTCGAGCTTGAACAGGGCCGCGTTGGCCACTACAAAATCACGCGCGATGCTCTCGGGTGAACCGCCCCGGGCCGCAGTCCGGAAATTCCAGATCTCCTTCGGCGTGTGGTAAACCTTGCCCGCAATGGCTTTGTAGCGCCCGCGCTTCAGACGCAGGCCGGTGCTGTTTTTATCGGACATGTCACTTCCAACACAGTTGTCAGAGTTTGATGCCTTCGCTTGCGATGTAATCCTTCAGGATGGTGTCGATGCCGGTATCGGCGGTGAATCCCATCTCGAGCGCCCGCGGCGTCTTGAAGCGGGCGGGAAACGTTCTGATCATATTCTGGATACGGTCGACCGGCTTGAAGACGACGCGCGCCGCGACCTCGTCCCCGGCGATGCGGCGCAGCGCCTCGACGCCCTCCCTCACCGAAAAGGTGATGCCGGGCAGGCTGATCGCGCGATTCGACCCCCACGCGGATGCCGGCAGGTCGTGGGCATGCACGAAGGCGTCGAGCACCTTGCCGGGCGAAAGGATCCACATCTCGACCGTATCGTCCACGGGGCACTCGCATACCACGCCGTTCAGCGGTTCCCTGAACATGCCGCTCGCAAACGAAGTCGACGCGAGATTGGGTTTGCCGGAACGCACAACGATGGTGGGCAAGCGCAGGCTGCGGCCATCGAGAAAACTTTTGCGCGAATAGTCGGTGACCAGGTACTCGCCTATGACTTTCTGCGTCCCGTAAGAGGTCTGCGGATTCGGCGTGATCGAATCGTCCACCACGGCCGGCAGTTTGCCGCCGAACACGGCCAGTGAACTGCTGAAAACCAGCCGCGGCGGAGACTTCAGCATGCGGCAGGCTTCGAGCAGATTCCGCGTGCCGTCGAGATTGACGCGGTAACCGAGATCGAAATCGGCTTCGGCGCCCGAACTGACCACGGCCGCGAGATGGAACACTGAATTCGTATCGGCATCCATCGCGGCTGCGATGGTGCCCGGCTCCGCGATATCTCCCTTCACGCACACCAGCCGGGGATCAGCATTGGCCGGAAAAGCGGCGTCCATGAGCTTGATCTGCGAAATGGGTGCGGGCTTGCCGTCCGCCCCGGCCAGCGTCTTGCGCTCCAGCAGCCGCAGCGCGAGCCGGTAGCCGAGAAATCCCCCGCCTCCGGTGATGAACACCTTCATGTGGTTTTCTCCAACGGAAAGGAAAATCCTACGCCAAACCGGAAACCTGCCTCTTACTTTGGATTACGTGGCGCGAATCGCAGCACAATCCGGCGGGACTAATCCTTGTGTTTCCCCTTCCCTCTTCCTTTTCCATTGCCACGATCATCACTCGACGCGTCCCCGAGATGGAAGTCGCCGCGCTTGAGCGCGTGGAATTCCGGTGAACCGGGTTTGATGCCCAGATCCTTGGCCATCGCTCCCCAGCCCTTTCCCTTCCCGGCCTGGTAAACCTGCAGCACCCTGTCGGTTGGCTGCCGTGCCATTTGGCCAAGCTGGAATACCATAAAGGCATCGGCGGGCTCCTTGACCGTGCCGATAACCACCTTGACCTGCGCTTCGGGAATACCAAACTGGGCGCTGATCTTGGCGGAAAAACCGGCGAGGTCACTCTTGGCCTTCGCATTGAGCTTGCTCAGAAAACCATCGAGCCCGCCTCCGGCCGTTGCATGCGCGGAGAAAAATAAACAGAACAGCGCAATCAGAATTTTCTTCATGGTACTTTTTCCTCGATATGGATAACCAGGGTAATTCTAGTGCAAGACGGGCTCCAGGCGTAGCGCTTGTCCGAAGCTTCAGGGCTCATCGAAGATGATTGGAAGAACTTTCGTTTTCAACGAGACGAACCCGGCTTCATCGCTCGCCGGGCAGCTTTTGTAAACGCTCGCGGTAACTCTCGTAGTCCGGGAGCGCGCGCTCGTACGACGACGACATCAGAGGCGACGAGATCACGAAGTCGGCCGTCGCCCGGTTGCACGCGACCGGGATGTTCCAGACCACCGCGATCCGGATCAGCGCCTTGACATCGGGATCGTGAGGCTGCGGTTCCAAGGGGTCCCAGAAGAAGATCACGAAGTCGATGAGCCCTTCCGCGATCTTGGCGCCGATCTGCAAGTCGCCGCCCAGCGGGCCGCTCTGGAGTTTGACGATGGGTGTTTTCAGCGCCTCTTCCAGAAGCTTGCCCGTCGTGCCGGTGGCGAGCAGTTCATGGTGGGCAAGGAGATCGCGGTTGTAGCGCGCCCATTCGAGAAGGTCCTGTTTTTTATTGTCGTGCGCGACCAGCGCGATGCGTTTCCGGGATGCGATTTCTGCGGCGATGGCTGTCATGTGAAGGATCCTGGCTGCGAGGAAAGTGCGTATGAGGGAAGCTGCGCAATTTCAGTATAGCGGGGTGTTCCGCGCAAAGCTGGCCGAGCGTCCCGGACGCAGGGGTGGAGCCTGAATGCGGGATTCAGGGGCGCCTTGCGGCACTCGATGTCTACGGGTGGATGGCCGTGGCCAGCATCTCGATGCCACGGCTCTCGGCGGCGACGCGCCCGACCATGACATCCAGTTCGTCGGCGACCCCCAGAGCCGCCAGCGCTGCGGTGATCCGCTCGGTGGCATTGCCAAAACATCCAGGACTGCACGCCTCCGGGTTCTCGAAGCCGGCGCGATCATGGTCCAGGACAGCCAGGTGAAGATGATCGGCGAGGAACACGGTGATCAAGGCCGCCGACTCGGACAACACCGACTTCGAATGATGCCGGGCAGCCACCGTGGCGATATCGGCCGGCGTGCGCCAGCGATGCAGCAACGCGGCGCCGAGGTGCGTGTGTGCCGTCACGAAGCCGGCGTAAAGAGGTCCGCCAAATCCATATCCGGACCGCAGAAACCGGGACATCGGCTCCGGCTGCGCGCAGAGAAGGGCAATCGTCCCCACATCGTGCAAAAGCCCCGCCGCATAGGCCAGCGAACCGTCGACTTCGCCGTCAGGCAACCGCTTGGCAATCTCACGCGCACAGTGCGCCGTGATCAGATATTCGAGCCACAAACCGTGAATCAGCGAAGGATCGGGAAATTTGCAGGCGCCGCGTAACCACTGTGCTGTCAGTTGCGAGAAGGCCGCGGTGAGCACCGTATCGACACCAAGACGTACGATTGCCTCGCTCACTTTGAAAATCGGCTTCGCCGATCCGGCGAATGCAACCGAGTTGGCAAGGCCGAGCATGCGTGCGGTGAGAATCGGATCGCTCTCGATTATTTTTGTGAGGTCGCGGCCGGGCGTGGACGAGTCCTGGTCCAGACTCAGCAGGCTGAGGGCAAGCGGCGAAATCGGCCGCAGCATGGCTCCCGCTTCTGAAAATCGTTCCCAGTTTTCGAACAGGCCGGCAAGGACGTCCTCATCTCCGGGCGACAACGCGCTGTCGGCCTCGGCCGGGTCTAAGGAAAGGATATCGCTCAATACGCTCGTCATCGGAACCTCCTCGATCAGTCCCGTAAACGGCAGCCTGCATCGGTTTCTTGAGGGACAGAGACTCTTGCTTCCGGTCGAGGTCTGGGCGAGACTGCCGCAACCGTTGTTGACGGAGTCCGGTGGACGTGATTGCGGTCGCGCCTTTGCGTCCATGAATCGATTCAATCCCGCAGGTCCGAACCCACCGCACAGCATGAAAAAAGCGGCGGCGCGAGAAAGGGGGAAGCCGAATGAAATGGGTATGCCTCTGGGCGACGGCACTTTGCCTTGTGAATTTTTCGACGGCTGTGGCTCAAGACGCGCCTGATATTGCCATATTCAGTTTTGAAGACATATCGTGCGCTGCGTGGACACGCTCCCGGGGCGACGAGGTCTTGCGTGCCCAATATGGGACCTGGTTTCGCGGATTCGTCTCCGGATACAACTTCGGCAACACGGCGAATCAGGTTCACCTGGGCGCCATGCCGGACCCGGCTGCCGTCGCTCTCTATGTCGACAAATTTTGCCGGGATAATCCACTCCTTTCCTTCGTGGCGGCCGCGGTTCCCCTGGTGCAGGAAAATCGCGAGTTCCGCGTTCCCATCCCTGAACGAAAGCCGTAGGCCGATTCACGGCGACAGTGGTGGCAGCAAAGACAAAGGACCCAGCGAGGGAGCCGGGTTTTATACCGGAGAGCCCTTGTCGAAACACTCCACATCCACCGGCACGGAGATCCAGGGCTGCGCCGAGCGCGTCCAGATATGCCTTTGAATCTTGACCCAGGCGGGGTCGTCGAAAGTTCCTGCGGAAATTCCACGCACACCCGGCCTCCTTTCGGCTGTCCAGGAAACGGTGGTTCCGCAATGCGGGCAGAATTCCAGGCGAATCCAGCGATTGCTTTCATCGGAACGATGCTCGTAGGTCACCCGCGGTCCACCCGACATCTGCACTTGCTCCATTTTGAAAAAGACAGGTTCGGAAAAGGCACTACCGGTACGCCGCTGGCAGAAAGTGCAATGGCAGACCGTCGCCAGCATCGGATCGCCGCTGGTTCGATAACGCACACTGCCGCACAGACAGCCTCCCTCATGAATCTCACTCACGATTTGCGCTCCCGGGTGGAGAGAAATTCGACGGACCCCGACTTCGGCCACTTTACAGCGCGGACCCCATTGTTTACCACCGCCATCCAAGCCGTAGTCCCCTTAAGAAAGTCTGTGCCCTCTTGTGCCTGGTCACGTTTGACGGTGCGAAACCCCTTTCACTTCCAATGCGGTTGACGCGGCCGCAACCGTGGCGTAGTTTCGAATTGTTTTTTGCACACGGGAGGCGACGTCACGTTCATGGGATATCACGCTTTCGTGAAAGTCTCCTTGACCACATTGAAAGGAGCCGAGATGACGCAACGACTGATTTGTCTCATTGGGCTCGGAAGCCGCATCACCAAGCCTCGCGAGGCGATTTGCCTGTTCCTGATCTGGGCAACCGCTTTTGCGCCGATCGCTCATGCCGGCGACCTGGGAATGGCGCCGCAAGCCACGCTCTACGTGGCACTTCCCTTCCAGACGGGAAAAGAGCTCAAGCCGGAATTGGGATTCCGGCTCTCGTACGAATCGGTACTCACTGCCGACCCGAAGTATTCCGCCGAACCCGTGCGCGTGCTGGATTTCCGGCTCCGGCAGGATCGGGATGCGTCCGTGTTGAGCCTGAATGGCGTTCCGTTGAACGCGAAACCGTCGGGCGGAAGATCGGACGACACGACATTCTGGATCGTGGTCGGGGTAGCCATTGGGGTGGCGGCCGTATTGATCATCAGCAACCACGACGGCTGCAATCCCAAGCCGGGCAATCCCTGTTAGGTGAATCGACGCAAAGCCCGGCTATCGCCGTTCTTTGCTGGTTCCACCTCATCCCCCGGCACGCTTGACCGTCCGGCCCTGTTGCCTGAGGGTTTCGATCCCCCGTTCACAGTGATCGCCCTGAACTTCGATCACACCGTTTTTCACCGTGCCACCGGCGCCGCACGCCGTATTGAACTCGCGACCGATTCCGGTAACAGGGCATCCACCCGTGCTCGCTCCAAGTTTGGAGTCATCCTCGATCTGCATTGCTCGCTCCCAACGTGTCCAAGCCTGCTCTCCATTGTTTACATCAAGAGTAACCCGGGTCGGGACTTTCGCGGAACTCAGCCGCCAGGTTTCGGCCTGACCACCACCAATGCTATGCCGCCGAGAACAGCGATGGAGACGCCGAGCAGGCGCAGCGTGATCGGCTCACCGAGCAATATGATGCCGCCGATAGCGGCGATGACCGGCACGCTCAGTTGCACTGTCGCCGCGCTGGTGGCTGTGAGCCCGCGCAAGGCGGCATACCAGATTGCGTAGCCGACTCCCGAAGTCAGCGCTCCGGAGGCAATCGCGTACGCGATGCCTTCTGCGTCCACGCGTGCCATAGTCAACAACACCAAACTTAATATCACCGCGAACGGAACGGCTCGCAGAAAATTACCCGCGGTTGCGGCCAGAGGATCACCGGCGCCTTTGCCGCGCAGCGAATACATACCCCAGGCGATTCCGGCTCCCACCATCAATATCGCGCTGCCCAAAGGCGGCGCGGACAATCCTGGCAGCAACAGGGCGATCAGCCCACCGAGGGCCGTCGCAAGTCCAATGCTCTGCCATCCATTCAGGCGCTCGCCCTTCCACAGTCCGAACAGGATCATGGTGGCCTGCACCGCGCCGAACAGCAGCAATGCACCCATACCCGCGGACAGATCGATATAGGCAAATGAAAAGGCGGCCGCGTAAGCAAAAAGTGCAAGCGCGGAGGTCCAGCTCCCCCTCTGCACGCGACTGCCGGTGCGCATGCTGACGATAAGCCAGAGCGCAATGGCACCGGAGAGCACACGTATCGATGTGAAGGTAGCCGGGTCGATCGCCGTGTGCTTCAGTGCCATGCGGCACAGCAGAGAATTGCCGGCGAATGCAATCATCGCCAATGACGTCAGAAACAATTTTTCCTCGGCGTCATGGGTGACTTACTGACGGATATAGAGGACGGTGTCGATCGTAATGCGGTTGCCTTGCGGCGCAGCCGTGGTAATCATCTCCGGCGGCTGATCGCCCATCTTGATATATAGCTGATTGCCCTTCACGGTGTAACGGCCAGAATTGACAGGGTCGTCGCGCTGTGCGGCGTCGAAGTCGAAGCGGCTGACTTCGCCGCCCGGCACGGTAAGCGTGTCGTAGGCGCGATACACACGGCCGTCTGCGGAAAACAGGTAGTAATGCAAGGCAGGCACATGCTTTCCGTAGCCTACGGGCCGGTTCAGATCCACCACGTATTTCGGCTTCGTTCCCATGTAGAGCCCGGCGATCTTGCCGCCCGCCGGGCCGGGCCCTTCCGTTACCGAGGGTAGCGCCGCCCCTGCCTCCACGCGAAGCGACGCGCCCAACACGTTGAGCGCCGGCAAGGCGCGCTGCCAAGTCGTCATGTTATTGGCGGACGCATCGACGATGGCCGCAATGCCGCCCGAGACGATCACCATCCGCATGTGCTGCCTGGGAATGCCCGCGATGTTCTCGGCAAAGCGCGCGGTGAGAACGACTTGCGCTCCGCGGACACTCCCCAGCCCGAATTCGGGCTGCCCGGCAACATTGGTCTCCTGATACCGGGGATCGATCCATTCGCGCAAAAGCGTCTTCTGAAACATCTGCTCGATGTTCCCGTTGAACGGCCGGAATGGATAGACCTGCACCGTCGCATTGACCTCGTTCGAAGAGTAATCGTCCGGCGGATGGATTGCGCTGCGGTAGAAATTGGGCGGCGGGTCGTAGCGCAGCGTGGGAACCTCTTGCTGCGCAAACGCGTTGGTCATGGCGAGGAATGCGACCAGCGCGCATCCAACTGACAGCCGTGCTCCAAGCCAGAAGGCATAAGGCTCGGCGAGATACGGATCGACGACGGGATTGAACTCGTGACCGATGCCCGTCACAGGGCATCGGTTAGGGCTTGCGATTAGTTTGGGCTGGTCTTCGACTTGCATGCTTGGAGGAAAAGCTTTCTGCCATCGAAAAGGGGGGGTGCTAAGCGCTAGAAAGGTCGAATTTCGATGTTCTTGTCTCAGCAGAACAACGCTTTGCGCTGGTCCGACCCGATTCTGGTTCCGATTCTGGTTCTGGTCTCATATTTTCTACGCTCTCATTTTGCAACATGCCAAGCCTGACCGCGTTGCCCCGCCATTGCTCCGCTAAATTATGCATTTATACAGGCCAAGCCCCATCGTCCGATCTACCGTCGTTTCGTTCAGGCCACCTCCTAGTGCGCTATAGCCAATTGCAGTTGGCTGCACGATTGAAAAACTATCCCCTCCATACCTACTGCGATCGCGGCAGCAACATTTTCAGGATTGTCGTCGATCATTACCGTTTCGCTCGCCTGCACGTTCAAGCTAGCAAGCATCCGCCTGTAAATGGCGGGATCTGGCTTTGCGCAGTGAATTTCGCTCGACACGATGATCACTTCAAATAAATCGCCCAATCGATGTTGATCTAGAATTTCTCGCACGAACAAAGATGGCGAATTTGTCAGAAGCCCCAGTCGATACCGATTCCTCAGTGCTGTAATAAAATCCACTACCTGCCGATCAATACGGGCATAAGACCGCCATTCCCTTTCGATCTGCTTCGCTGGCACCTGTGCAACTTCGGAAAGCATAGAAAACATTTCGTCTTGGGACACTTCACCCAAATCTGCAGCTCGCACAATTTCCGCTTTTATCTTCGCCGCTTCCACCTGGGGCAGATATCGCGCGAGCCAAAATGGCGCCACTTCAGAGCAAACGACACCAAAAAAATCGAAAACTACTGCTCTACATGACATACACCGGATGCCCAGATTAGTGGCAAATTTAATCTCTTCTCCATCAGTCATCAGAAAATCGATCTACGCCAAGATAATTTTTGATGCGCGCGACCCTAAACAATTGCAAAGTTCTTGGCTTTCTTGGTTGTTATCGACAATTAGCTTAAACTCTTCTTCAAGATCGGCGAACTTGTACTCCAGTACTATCCCAATCTTTGAGCTGTCTCCGACAATGAGGCGGGATCCCGAGGCACGCGCGAGATCGATTTTATTCATTGCCTCTGCATTGTCATGGGTAGTAAAGCCTGCGGTTGCATCAATTCCATTCACACCGATAATGCTAAGATCAAAACCACCTATCTGGTCTGCGAGCCTCTGAATTTGCCCCCGCTCAGACCCAAACATTGGAACAATAGCTTGCGTGCTCGGGCGAACTTGTCCTCCTGGCACATATAGGCGAACCGCCGAGAAATTATCGTCAAAGCCCATGCTGACACAGCAATCCGAGATCATATCGGCGATGTTTATGGATGTTGTCGCAATTGTTAACTTGGTCAGCGCTCGATTTTCGATTTTCTTGCATAGAAGACGAACGACCTCCTCAACTGTAGAACCCGCATCGAGGATGATCTTCATACCATTTTGAATAAATCCGACGGCCTTCCTTCCAACCTTCTCTTTCCTCTGATGGTGTACTTCAGATTTCCAGCTTGCATGTTCTTCGAGCAAAAATAGCTCAAACCCATCATAGAGAAGTCCAGGTATAAGGTTACGTTGGACAACGGATGAAAGGACTTTCTCGAATTCATCGGCGCCAATGGGTTCTGCATCCTGCGAATTCACCACATTGCGGAGTGTCTCTCGCGAAATTGGATTCGGCTTTCGATGCGGAAAAACAATCTTTCGGATTAATGCGGCGTGAGCGGAAAGAAGCGCATCCGCATCGGCGATTGTAGCCGAAGGCGTCTTTGGCTTTGGCGTTCGAAGTCGATCCATATCTCTGCACACTAAGGCAAAAAGATCAGACGCAATCGAATCTGCTAGAGCGCGAACGGACGATTCTTGAAAATCTTTTAGCTTAAGGTGTTTCCGATTTTGTATTTCTATACTTCCGATATCTCGAAGTGCGTTTTCCGCAATGACAATCGGAAGCAGAATTGTGCGGCCTAAAATCTTCTCAGCCTGCAATGCCCACTCCAACTCTTTAGCGACCCAGCTAGAGGTAGCTGCGTGCTCGTCGATAAAGAGTAAGACATAGTCCATATCAGACTTAATTGTGGCCTCTATCGACGTGCCAATGTTATCGCCGAAGAGCAGCTGTTTTTCATCAATCCACGAGCCTAGGTAGGCTGGCAAGTATCTTCTTATCTCGCGAACAAGCGGTTTCTGCTTACTGCTGTGACTTAAAAATATTTGCACATCCCACCCTCGTGGCTAAACGTAAGGAACACCAGCGCACTCAAGAATGTATTCATAGCCATACTCGTGCGTGACTGGAGGCCAAGCCTGCAGTATTACATTTGTTTATGCATCTATGCAGGCCCGACCCTCATGGCACTACCTTAAGCATAAGCCCGACGTGCACGGATGATCGCGGCGCGCGCAACCTGTCGAGGTACTGTCAGCAGCGCGTGGTTTTTCGGTCTTCGTTTGATCGCGTGTGGCTCGAT